>JBAYZR010000215.1:0-6424 GCA_041672425.1 Pedobacter sp.
CCATAAAGCGTTCTCCTTTCTTTTGAGTAGTAAATAATAGCTATTTTCTTATATCATATATTCTTTTGTTTGCAACCTAGTAACGAATTGACTCAATTTAGATGCAACCGTAGCTTGTAAAAAAAAATAACGTTGCATTATTTAGGGGTAACCCCAACATTCGCACTAAAAAGCGCAAAGTAGCATCACGCTCCACGTCTAACCACCCAGAATAACGTGATAAAATTTACATGTTTTAAGCATTTTCCGCCCAAATAACCACATGAATATTCAACCAGCATTCGCTCATCAAAGCATCAAAATCATCCATCAGGCGGCAAGCGGAAATATCCAGCTCAAAACGGCCATAGGGATTGATATGCTGGGTGATAAGCGGACTCAGCGCCGCCAAATCCCGTGGTGTCATCCGTTCTGACCAACCAGGCTCCTCAAGCACCTCTTGAATCATCAGTGTGTTGATGTAGACCATGCTGGCTTGCAGCAGATGCAGACACAGTAGACCCATTTCCTGGCGGTCTTTCCGGTTTGTTGAAATCTCGCCACGTTTTCCGTAGTAAATGAATCCATTGGTGCTGTTCCAACTTTCAACCACGTTTAGGCCTTGTGGATGTTGGGGTTGCCCCTATTCAGCGTTCACCCAGCTACTGTGTAACACCTTCTGAAGCGTGCCCTACTCCCTTAAGTTGACCGCAAGGCGGAAAATGGTTGCATAGCAAGGCCGTTAGTGATAGAGTGTATTGCAATGCAATACAAATCCGGGCTAGGAGGTCAATCTATGCCAAGAGCAACTGCGATTAAAGACACAATCTCTTTCAGGCTACCCGTTGGAACAAAACAAAGAATCGAACGTCTTGCACTGGCTACAAAACGCTCTAAAACGTTTATCATAGAAGAAGCCATAACCAACTATCTTAACCTCAACGAATGGCAAGTTGAAAGTATTCTGGAAGGCCTGAAAGAGATTCAAACAGGGCAAACAACCCCCCATGAAACAGTTCTTGCAAAATGGGAGACCAAGACTTGCGAATAGAATGGTCAAAAGGAGCTGAAAGGAATCTTGACGGAATAGAATCCTATATCTCTCAAGACAACCCACAAGCGGCTGCAAGGACTGTTCTTAAAATAGTAAGGCGCACCCATGCCCAACTATCAAAACACCCCGCAAGTGGAAAGCCCGGACGAGTCAACGGCACAAGAGAATTGATTTTTCCGGAAATCCCCTACATCGTCATCTATACGATACAACAAGAAACCATCTTTATTGTTAGAGTCTTTCACACTGCCCAAGATATTGAGAGCTTCCCCGAACAATTAGCTTAACCGGGCTTTACGTTCCATTGCTCCCTAAACCCGTTGTTCTCAACCAAAATTGACAAATGCGGCAGCGGACTGGGACTGTATATATCAAACTTCATCGTTTCTGAGCACAAGGGTCGAATGAGCGTCGACTCGGAGCAAGGCGTTGGAACGAAGATTACTGTACATCTTCCAGCAACTATTCCCTATTTCGTGCAATCAGGAGGGATAAATAATTAACCTAGCGTCGGCATGCTTATCATGTGCTGTTTGCCCCATCTCTCATTAAGCCAGCGTTTCAGTAGCGGGTCAGTGAGAGTAATAAGTCCGCTCTCGTCCTTTGCTATATGATCACCATTTATAAGCGCAACCAACGACTTTTTCACAGTCGCGGCGGTGGTAAGCTTATTACGCGCCATGTATTCACCTGACATGGGTTGTCTTGTCGGTTCTCTTGCAAGGACCTCAACCAAGGTGCGCGATTGCGGCGAAAGCGAAGCATATACTGACGTGAATAGCGACGTTTCTCTGGCTACAGCAGTATTCACCGCTTCAGCGAGATCATCTTCTGTTGGCACATTTGGCGCTGTCGATTCATACAGGACGTGCGCAATGGCCGTAACACTGTAAGTATGGGCTTCCGCAATGGCGATTATGTTGTCAGTGATATTTCGCGGCCATATAGCTCCCGATTCTTTAGCAAGCGCAACTAAATGAGTAGAAAACTCATCTGGTTCTATTAATGGCAGAACTCGTGTAGTGGCGCCACGGTAGAATGCACGCTTTGGAGAATCAAACATATCGCGCAAAAGTTTTCTACGCGATCCTATGAACAAGTATGATGCCTTATGATGCTGGATGGTTGACCGCAAAGCTGCCTCGATTTGAGCGCCATTATTAAGCATCGCAAGGTCTTGAAACTCATCAAAAATAACAAGTAGCGGCGTTTTGGAATGCGAAGATATGCTGTCTAACGACGCGACTACCGAAACAAGTCTGTCAAGGCCGCTCTTAGCCAGTCCAGAGGCAGAAGCTGATACCGAAAAAGATCCATCGGGATTCATTGTGATGACCGGAACGAACGCAGTGACCAGTTGTGACAGTTTTTTGAATATTTTGTCATTAACGCTAAGAGAGGCATAAAGCGCAGTAGCTATGCGGTCGGCGGCGGCATCAGCTGACGGAACGGCGCTAAGATCGCAGAATGTGGCCAAGCCACATTCCGCTCGATAATCCCTGGCTAATCTCATTGCAAGTGAAGTTTTCCCGCATCTGCGCGGCGCCAACAGTACGTTGTTGTTGCCTGAGCGCGCTTCCAGCAAAAGAGCGGAAAGAAGACTCTTTTGATTGCACAGCGGTTCATCGTCTCCAATGACAGTCTTGGAAAATGGATTTCTGACCATGGTAAACTCACCTCTTGCGACCGATTGACGCATTCAACTACCACTATTAAACTATTGGTATAATACCAGCAGTTAAAAGAGCACGCAAGAGTTATCTCAGTGCTGACGCATGAAATATTGAGTTGAAGTCAGTTGTTTCAAGTCAGTAGCTGTTTTTGAGTCTGGGTTCCTTGCGACAAAGTATTACTTGAACGCCTTGCAACGTACCTGTTTAACTGCCTTTAAAAAGTCGTGCGTCAGCACTGGGATGCCGGAGCAGAAGCTGGATGAAATCAGCAATCAGATGGGCCACCTTGTTATGGATATCCTCTTGATGAGTCTGAAAAGATTGGGGAATCAACATCAGGTGTTCAACGACGTTACGGAGGCGAGGATGGCGGCTGACCCGAGAAACGATCCATTCTGAAAGCAAAACCGAGATCAAGGGGTGAGTAACATCACCCCCCGAATAAGATCTTGTTCAACCAGCAGGAAATCACGCCAACTGGTCAAGATAATCAGGGAATTGGAGGTCATACAATTCGGAAATCAACAGCTCCGATGAAACGCGCTACCTTTCCTTCCTTGAATCTGGAAACAAGTTCTTCTGGAATTTCATGGTTTGGTGATGTCCATATATTTTCTCCAAATTCTTCCCAAAACCATTAAAATCAATTTGTTCACGCGACAATTCAAAGACGCAACAATATAAAATCAAGAGCCTTATTTTTTGTTTTGAGCCTTTTGTTGCGTCGTTGCGTGAGAACTGTTTTGTCTGTAAGTGGTGAATGTGTCTACGGATATTCCGGGTACAGTATATTCAACCCATGTCAACCATTTTAGTTCTTCTGCTTCTCGTGGAAGCGCAAAAAACTGCATTTTTTGGAGTAGTTCCCTTTTCGTCTGTTGTTTCCCATCAGACTCCCGCCAGCAACTTCATCAAATTCCGTTTCAGTTTGTGCCGCAATTTCAAATCAGCCAGGTAGGCGGCGAATTCGGCCTGTTGCCCTATTCCGTTCATCAGGTCGCTAATATGTTTTACCATCCGGGTAGCCTCTTCATAGGCATCATTTTTCATCCGTGAAATGATCGGCTCAACCATCCGCTGATAAACCGGCACGGTATCGAGGGGATAATCTTTTTCCCGCACTGTCGCCAACTTCAGCCAGAGATGGTCGTTACAGCCTCCGAGTTTTGCTTCATTCCAAGCGGCCTCCGTATCCTTTTCCCAGAGGAATATCTCCACCAGGCGGGAATGATCCGCCGCGCTCCCCCATCTTTCCCGGCGATCGGCCTTGTCATGCTGAATCTTCTTGCGCAGAAACACCAGCGCCTCATCACGCGCTGCCTGGTTTCTGTTGATCTTTTTCGCGTAATCAAGGAGCTTTATATAGTGATGCAGATCAGGATAGTCGGCGAATTGCGTCCAATAGTGGCGATAGGCTTCATCATAACGCTTGCAACGGTGATATTCCTCCGCCAGGAAATCCAGAAGCCCGCTATTGGTGTTCTTTGGAAATGCTTGCAGCCCCTTTTCCGCCCATTCCAACGCTTCGTCGGCCCGTCCGGCCTTGCGGCATATTTCCGCGATATCAAGAAAATTATTCGCTGATGTGAGAGTAAGCTTTTTGATTGCTATCAATGCATCCACATCACCATCGGCCAGCGCCAGGGACTCCATGATTCCGGTAATAACGCGGGAAGGAGTGGTACCTTGCGCAATAGCCTGTGCCCACTCTGCTTTTGCCAGACGTTGATATTCGGCCAATCCCTCTTGCCCCAAAACCTCCTTGTAATTATCGGTGGCTCCGCAGCAGAACTCCATATCGCTAGCCTTCAACTCAATGGCGAAAAGACGGCGGGCAAGCTGCACGGGATCCGGCTTGGCAACCGAGCAGGCCTCCAGATGGAGTGCTCCGAGACGTTCCGCAATATAACTGAAATATCCGTTGGAATCGTCACAATCATCCAAAGCTTTATCAGTCAGTTCAAAGGCAAATTCACAGAGCTGCATTGTTTCAGTGGCAAAGCCTTCCTCAAGCAGGCGATCCAACTTGTCCAGTTCATCGTCGATGCCATCGGTAAACTCGGACATATCGTCATAATCAATAAATCCGCCGGTATGAAAAGCCGCGCGAAGCCCTTTGCGATAAGAGGTCAAGTCAATGCAGGCAGATTTCTCTTTTGTAATCTTCAACACGAGTTCTTCCCGTAATCTCCCATCAGAGGCCAGCTGAACCATAAGCATGTCCAGAATCATCTTTGGATCCTGCAATTCGAGCCATGTTCGGATGTCTGTTCCCGAAATCGTTTTTTTGCCGCCGGATGATGACGGAGTATAGGTAGATGCTTCTGCAATATTGTACTCTTCGCCGCGCTCAAAGGAGCGGCCACCGGCAAGGGCTCGCAGGTTATTTGTTGTAATAAGCTCTTTGAAGTCTGAATTATTCATGTGTCACCTCGATCTTAGGGAGATTTCATAGACTGGACACCGCGCAGGGTGATGTGATGTGGGTAAGCTGGGGACAACAATGCGGGAGATGCGAGGCATACCCGAAAACTATGAGTTGATACTGTAGATCAGTTGGCGCGGGAAATTTCTTCAAGGTTGCCGGCAATCACCGTGGCAGTGGCTGCCTGTTCCTCAGAGGCAGTGGCAATTTGAGAAATCAGGTTTTTGATGTTTTCAACTGAATCTACAATGGCAATCAGGGATGCCACTGCCTGTTGGGAAAGCTGCTCACCCTTTTCAGCTTCTGCCTTGCTCCCTTCAATAGAGGTCACCGCCTTTTGGGTATTGGACTGGATTTCTTTTACCATGGCGCCGATCTGCTTGGTGGAGGTCATGGTACGTTCAGCCAGTCTGCGAACCTCATCGGCAACCACCGCAAAACCACGACCCATCTCACCGGCACGGGCAGCCTCAATGGCTGCGTTCAGTGCCAGCAGATTGGTCTGGTCCGCAATTTCATTGATGACATTAACGATCTCGCCGATCTTTTCAGAGGTAGCGCCAAGGTTGCCTACGATTAGTGCAGAGGAACGAACCACCTCTGCCAGCTGCTGCATCCCTTTCACCGCCTGATTAACCACCAGTTGACCTTCATGGGCGCTATCAGCCACCTGTGCAGCAGAATCTGCAGCATTGGTGGTGTTGCCAGCCACTTCATTGACAGTCATGCTCATCTCTTCCATGGCAGTGGCAATTTGGTGAATCCGCTCCTCAAGATAGTTTTTACGTTCAACATCCTTGTACTGCTGCTCCTTGATCTTGCGTTCTGCCGTAATGTCACTCCAGCAGGCCATGAAGCAGAGCAGCTTACTGCTATCATTGGGGTTCCAGATGGGATAGGCCTTGGTCTGCAGGGTAACACCACCGATCGGGATGTCAGCTGAGTGAGGCATTTTGCTGCGTGGATCAGCAAAAATATTGCGGATACGGCCTGGATCCTTGTGAAATTGATGGATCGGGTTTCCAAAGGCGTTACTAACATCAGCCTCACGCAGTCCGCTGTTCAACTCGGAACGGTGCTGTAGCAATAGTTCCTTTGCCTTGCGGTTCATGTAAAAGATTTTGTTGTCGTTGGAGGTGTCGCAGAGCATGACCACGTTATCGACGTTGTCCAGCATCTGCATCAACTTATTTATTTCATTATCTTTGTCAAGCAGTTCCTGCTTGCTGGGGATGCCGAAAAGTCCCATATCAATGCTCCTTTAACGGATGTTCTCTTTTAGACAAGGCGCAA
>JBAYZR010000216.1:0-6407 GCA_041672425.1 Pedobacter sp.
GCGATAGAAGCCTTCGCCCAGCTCTTCCCAGACGGTCATTCGGCCCAACCGCACCAGGTCGTCGGTACTGGAGGCGCTACCCGGATAAAGCACCGGGACAAAACCGTTGATTGCAAGGCCTTCCACCGTTACAATCCGCGCCGGCGCCCAAATGGTATCAAGCAGTGTCTTGGCCGTGGTCATGCTGAGTTCCCGCAGGGACGAAAATGGAATCCAGAGATAACGGTCATGGACGAACAATTCCAGAAACCAGGGGATACAGGCGTCAACATCCGTCAGCTCCTTGAAGGGCGCTCCATCCAGTGCCCCCGTAACCACCGGCAGTTGTTTTTCTATATCACGGTAACCCTCCGCCGCTTCCTTCACTTTACCGGCAAGAAGCTTTTCCCTTGTGATAAAGAAGGCATCCAAAAAAGGCGGGGTCGCGGTCATGAACTCGGGACGCCGGTTTCCTGACACAACCTCCAAGCGCTCTCGTTCAGCAATAATAAGGTTCTTATAAACCTGGACACCTGTTTCGGAGCGTGAGTTCTGTGCGGCCAGAATGTCAAGGTGACGCTCGGCCTTGTCCCACTCGCCGCAAAAGAGGAGCGCCTGAAAAAGCAGTGTCCGCCGCACCGGGTCTGAGGGAGCGGCTTTGACCTCTTCGGCAAGCCGCGCCCGCGCCTCCGTAAGTTTTCCAGCTTTTAAAAGCTCTTTCGAGTCCATACGCGCCTCATTTCCATAGTTCGATAAAATCTCCGACAACCAACGGACGCCAGTACATTACCAGGCAGGCGACATCGAACGTCCCCCCGATAAAAACGGTGTTCGGCGAACCCTTACCTGCCGCTTTAATGCGGCTCAGGATATGGCTGACAAGAATAAGCTGGTCGGATACTCCATTATCGAGTTCCATACGAAGTTCCTGTTCTTCACGGACTCTTTTCAGCCTGGCGTCCATCCTCTCCAGGGTTGGAGAGTCTTGGAGAGCCTTTATTCCGGCCTCCCAGGTTGTGCGGTAATCCTGCCAGTCCGGTTCCGGCGGCCTGATCTTGAGGAGTTCCTGTCCCATCCCGGCAAGATCCAACGGATTCCGGGTACAGAGGTATTCAATCCTGTTCCAGGCGCCTTCACATGCGCCCGGGAGAAGATCCCACTGTTCTTCCCAGGAGGATATTGTACCGGCCCCCACTACCAGAAGCGGATACTCCCGCCCGATACTGTCGCTGCTGTCCCTCAAAACGCCGCATATCAGTTCGTCATTAACGTTGCCCCGCGTCCAGAATCTCCAGAACTGTGGCTGCCGGCCTGTTTTCAATGTGCATGTCACAGCCTGGTAGCCCTTGTCCACCCACTCTTCCATGCTGATTGACAGGGGAAACCTTCGCCCAAGCCGGATAAAATCCTTTGCCACCGGATGCTTTCCGCAGGCGTTCCAGCTCCATTTTTGTTCCGTGGGCATCAGTTCCAGCACCGCGCTATGCTCCCCGGAATTCGTCCGGGTATGGACTTGGCCTTGCCCACAACCGACTGTTGTCCGCTGATCTGGTAATTCACCTTGATGTATTTTATCCCCATGCGATCCAGAGCGAGCTTCTGGGCAGGGAATTCAGTGGCATAAAACGTCCGCCGACCGCCCGGGAAATCCTCAAGAAACGCCGGAAAGGCCTGGGGTCCCGAATATTTCTTGGTAAGAACCGCTTCACCTGCCTCGATCTGGAAAAGGACATCCGAGCAACCGTCCGGCGTCCAGTTGAAGGTCTTCTGTGTCGGATAATTCAGATTTTCAAGGGACTGCGCCCCACTGGCGCACTGAAGTTCAAGCCTGGTGCTTTGGGGTTTTACCCTGGCCTCCGGGTTTGCATCGGTGGGGAGCCCTCTGATGGTCACGTTGAAATTCTGCTTGGGAACAGCCGCCACCTTGGCCTTGGCGCCCTTGCTGAGGAACGAGTAGAATATCGGATCAAAGTCGACAGCGCCGCCCAGCGCCACCTTGGCGTAGTACCCTTTCCCGGCGCCCCAGCCGAGAAATGGTTTGGCCGGGCCGTTCACGAATTTCCATACCGGCCCCTCCTGCCCCACCAGATATTCGACCACTTGGGGATCAACAGCGCCCTGGGCCTCCTGAAGCACCTTTTCTTCCCACTGGCTCTGGAGCGAACAGGCGGTTTCCTTTCTGACAAAGGCCCACAGAAAGTCACCCGGCCCCTGAATCAAACGACTGAAGGCATCATCCGCTTGTCCACCGCCGATGTTCGCCTTGAGGCGGGCGGCAGCTCCAAACACCGCGTTGAATGGCGATTTTTCCGCCTCTTCCCCGTAAGCCACCAGCGCAAGCTGATAGGCCTGATTCCGGCTGGCTGTTCCCTGAGCCGCTGCGCCAAGCGCCTTTTGATAATCCTGAACAGCCTTGTAGGCAACCGATTGGGACTCCAGAGACGATGACACCTGGCTCTTCTTCCCCAGAACCTGCTCAAGTTTCCCGACGAGCTTTTTCCCCTCTTCGGTGGTCTTCGAGACAATTGCTCCGGCAGCTCCTTTGGTTTTAATTATCTGGAAGCGGTACACCTGTTGCAGCCACAGCGGCATGTCATCCGTTCCCGTAAGAGGCTCCAGTTCCGAGGTCAGCTTGTATATGAAGGCTGAATAAGGGTCTTGATCCGTGCCCATCTTCACAGCTACCGCTTGCCACTCATTTTCCCCTTTAAGCCGTTCCACTCCTCTGGGGAATTGCGCGGCAAACTCCCGCCACGCGGCAAAACAACTCCTGCGGTACCACTCCTCAAAAGAGCTCTTCGGCTTCTCCAGCAGTTCGGGCTGGGGCTGCGCTGAAATCATCTCCGTCAGCATCCCGTTGATCATCTCCTTCCCTTTCTTGGTAAAGGCGGGCGCAACGATCTTCTCTCCCTGAAGCGGCAGGCTCCCGCCCCAGAAGGATTGCATGGTGATCGGAGGGGCGTCTCCCTGGCGGTTCGCCCAGGAGACGAGCCATTGAAGGTTCCCGGCTCTAAGCGCAAGCAGGTGCTTATACCAGGTCTGCAGAACCGAAAGCTCCTTGGTCATCTCTGCGGTATCGGTTCTCCAGAGCAGCGCGCTTATATACAGATCTCCGAATTTCTTGCCGGTCTCCGCGTCAACCCCTTGGCCGCTGGTCCGTGCAACGTATGAAGGAAGCGGTTTTGCCCGTAGCGCTTCGGGAGCGCCGTTGTCAAGCCGGGTCTTGAGGAGATTTATCCGTCGCGCAAGATGAACTACATACGGCGCCACCATATCGTCGGAAGTAGCGGCGTTGAAGCCTGCCATGGTCTCATCAACCCCTTTGTCCAGCGGCGTCATGAAACGATCCTGAAAGAGTCGGCAGTAACGTTCCTTGAGTCCCGCCTCGACCTTGCGGCTCTCGTTGAGTCCGAAACGCGGTACCCACCAGTTGCTGTTTCTGGTTTCCACCTTGTGGATCATCTTGCGGTACTGATCCATGGTGACCAGATCGGTAGTCATCTCGCCCGAGAGTGCGGGAGGCTTGGAAAACTCATGAGAAGCGACCCGGATGGTTGCGAGATTATTTACAAAGGAAAAACTCATGATGCCGGCCGCAGCTATCCAGAGGAAGACCCACGCCGTCAGCCCAAGGTTCCGGGTTATGACCTGCCACTCAAGCGCCCGCGTGGTCGGGGCAAAGAGCCCCCGGTCCCCTGGCAGAATCGACGCGAAAAAATCGTGCAGGAACAAGCCATTGCTGGTACCTGGCAGGACATCCCGCTCGCCTATGAGTCCCAGTGCGCCCAGGAAATGGGAGTAGGGAGTTCCCTCCTGCCGACCGCTGCTGAAATAAATTCCCCTGAGGATCGGCGTCTCCTGAAACGGATTCTCCTGAAACGAATATTTTGCGAATGCCGAGAGACCCTTTTTCAGGTTCTCAAACTCCTCGGGAAAGAGCAGTACGCCTGTTTTAAGCTCTTTGCCCTGGGACTGCTGGAGCAGCAGAAGCCGGATATTCCTCAGACGCTCGCCGATGCCGGAGATAACACGATCCAGGAACCCGGGGACATCCTTTGATAGATCCTGGTTTACAGCGCCCATCGGCTGTTCCAGACTTTTTTCCGGCAGCATGTCTGTAAACTGGGTCATCCCCTGTACCAGGTCGCACTTGGTAACCAGCAGATAGACCGGGAACTTTATCCCCAGAACCCGCATCAGTTCATCGATCCGGCGGCGGATCGTGCGACCGTCCTCTTCCAGCTCTTCAGTGGAGCCCTTGGCGAGCTTGTCGGCCGAAACCGTCACGATAAGACCATGGATCGGTTCCCGCTTTCTGTATTTGACCAGCAATGACAGGAATTTCTGCCACTCATCCTTGTCCCTTCCCTCGTCCACGGGAATCGCAAACCGTCCGGCAGTGTCGATGACTATGGCTTGCTCGAAAAACCACCAGTCACAGTTTCTGGTGCCTGAAACACCTGATGTTCTGGTGACTTCCACAAAGGGTGACGAAAGTTTTGCGCTGGTTATGGCCGTGGTCTTGCCGGACCCGCTCTCCCCCATGACCAGATACCAGGGAAGCACATACAGGGGGTTTCCCTGCTTCTTCAGGTGAGAGCCACGAAGGGTGTCCACCGCCTCCTTCCAACGGTTCTGGAGGTCCTGATATTCATCGCGTTCCTTACCCTGCAGTTTCTTCAGGTGGGACTCATCATCCGCGATCACCTGCTGAACGAATTTCTGCTCCTTGCGCCGCAGCAATATCTTTTTGAGGAAAAACCCGCCGAAACAGAGCCCCACAATACACAGGAGAATAAAACCGCCAACCCACCAGGGCCAATCGAGCACCAGAACAAGCCCCACGACCAGCAGCAGGACCAGCAGGACTAATGTCACAAACAGGACATATTTCAGTAACGTTCTCATATCAGGCCACCGTCTTAAGGAAATTCTCGGCAATGCCGCCCAGAGCAAACCGGTAAACAATGTATAGAATAGCAAGCAGCGCTACAGGACCGGCAAGCGCTATAATTACAGGGATGGAAAAACGAAATTTCTGCTTCGAGGGGGCAATTTTCACCCCGCCCGACGGATACCCATCCGGAAAAAGCTCCACCCGTTCCAGCGAAAGTGAACTTACGGCACTCCCCATGAGAATTTTGAGGTTGGACACCTTGAGCTGATCCAGCAAAAACTCGTCACCCGGATGGATGAAGCGCCCCTTTAATCCCAACGCCAGACAGATATAATAAACCTCCCGCACCTGCGACTGATGGAACCCGAGGGAATTCAGCTTCTCAAAGGCTTCCTCCCCTGCCTCGACAGTATTGTAGAAAACCCGCTGTAGCTGCTCCCGCTGCCACAGGTTCCTCTGGTTCCAGCCGGAACTCAGTACTACCTCGTCGACCCAGGCACAGACCATGAAGCGGGCCAGGTCATAGTCGTCCGGGGAGAATCCCCCCTGCTTCATGCAGATCTCGCTTTCGGAAAGGAGGCGGAGCAGATCGGCCCTGACCTGTTCATATGGGGGCTGACTGGACTCCACATTTTTCCTGAAGTAACACACGTACACTATCAAGTGCATAAAACAGTCTGTAAGGTGCATATCTCTCTCCTGATTCCGGGCGGCTACGACCTGCCCGCCACCATCAATTCTATCTCAAGATCTTCCGGCGCATTGTCCCAATAGAGGGCAATGTTTCTTCCCTTTTCAACCAAAGCCCACTGATCGTGATGGGTATCCACCGCAAAGTAGAGCGTGCTCGCACGGCGCGGCAGCTCCTGTGGAGGTACCGGCAGGTGTTCGAGAGTGATCCCCGGCAGCGACCGCGCGATCAGTATTGGAAGGCGGTCGCGGGAGCTGAGCTTGGCCACGGTTGCCACATGCTCGATCATCAGCTTCGGATCTTCGTCTGTCCTCATCACCAGATAGAAGCGATTCTTTGCCTCGAAAACAGCCGGTTTCAGTTCTGTTGAGAAATATGTCCCGTCATATACGAGTTCGATCACGTACTCCGGACCGGCCGTGATCTCGTCAAGAAGCCGCGCAATGAGCATCTGCGCAGCTCGAAAACATTCTCCCAGGTTGTAGTGGTCGTAATTGGGAAGCAGCTTTTCACCGCTCCCGGCCACTTCACCCATCACCGTGACGGTCTCGGAAAAGGAGGTGAATTCACCGATGAGTTGCCGTAAAAGTCCATAAACGGTCCACGGATGAACCTGGCGCGTGTCGGTAAGATGAAACAGGGGGGAGATATAACGGTTCAAAGAGCGCAAGGCCAGCAGATAGACCATATCCCTTGAACCGAATTCCGCGTTCTGAATACCCCGCTGCCTCTTGAACTCTTCCATCTGACGCCCTCGGGAAGCGATCAAATCCCGTGTCTCCCTGATAACGCCGAGCAGCGTCTCCGAACTCGAAATGGTGAGGCACGGCGGAACGAAAT
>JBAYZR010000217.1:0-6396 GCA_041672425.1 Pedobacter sp.
TTTCCGCCATCCCCAGCGCTCCACAACAGCGAACCTCACCAGTTGCAGGAACGACTCCAGCCCCAGTGATCCGGGGATTACCGGGTCTTCGTAGAAATGGGCCTTAAAGAACCATTCGTCCGGATCAACCGGTTTTATCCCGCGGATGTATCCCAGGTTCTCTGGCCCTCCGTCCGGGATAAACAATTCAATCCGGTCGATCATGCGGAGCATTTTGTCCGGAAAGGGGGGCGCCTCCGGGAAAGGGAGGCTGCGTCCGCGAGCGAGCTCATCGGCTGTCGGCTGGTACGGGACCGCATCCCGCACACCCACCTGGTTGGCGAGGGCTTCCCGGGAAAAGAAGCCGAACATGGTATCCCCTTCGTAGAGGATGCCCTGACGGTCTGCCACGCTGAAGTCGTACTCCTGAATGATCATGCCGCCGCTCGTGGCAACCTTCTTCATCGTGGCAGCGGCAGTCAGGGTTCCGCTGTGAGGGGTGACCGGCCGATGCTGGATTGCGCTGCCTCCCAGGTTGCGGAAGGAGATATCGGCAGGGCTGGTCAGAGCCGAGCCCACATATGCTGCCAGCCAGCCGCAGGGTTGGAGGGCTGCCTCCAGAAGTACCGCGAATGGCATGCGCTGCTGGCGATCGGCAACGAAATACCATTCATCGGAAGGAATGTCGTACTGGGCCTCGGCCATGGCGCCTGCGACCATTTGCCACGGTTCCCCCCGCAGGGCGGTGACACGGTCCATGAACTGGAAGGGGGGGCCGGGCAGTCGGGCTATCTTGCGTCCGCTGTCGAAGATCCGGTACGGCTCGCCAAACCCTTCGGACGGTTTGCCGTTACTATAGGCAAGGATCTGTTCCTTGGTGTAGATGGCTGGTTTTTTCACATCAACCCGGCACTCTTCCAGCAGGGTAGGGGGCGAAGCAATCCAGAGCGCTTCAAGCCTTTCACGTGTTGTACCGGTCAGGCGCACCGACATGTTGGTGATTTCAACAATCGGCTTGGCGTCGGCATACATCAGGGCGTCTACCAAGGCATATGGCTCCGGGCGATAGCCGAGTTCACGGATGCTGACCTCATAGGTGACGACCCTGGTTGTCTCCAGAACCTGGCCACGGCAGCTGAGCTGGCTGGCCACGCCGGGCACAGGTTCCCAGGCTGCATTGTCCGCTTCAGCCACCCAGCCCATCCGCAGCAGGAAGATGCGGAGGGTATGGAGACAGCACTCGTACATCAGGGTACCGGGCATGACCCGATCATCCACGAAGTGGCAGGCGATGAACCAGTCATCGGGATGGATGTCCGCTTCAGCCCGGATCAGACCAAGTCCGTAGCGGCCTCCCTGGGGGGCAATCTCCATGACCCGGTGAACGAGTTGCATCCGGCCACCCGGAATGGTCAGGGGGCGCTCCAGCTTGAGACCGGCAAAAGCGGCGCCAAAGCAGCCCGCCAGATCACCTGCCCGCAGGCGGTCCAACTGCAGGCTGCTATATGCCTCCGTTGCCATCGGCGTCAGTTCCTGCCAGTGGGCGGGACGGTTACCAGTGCGGGGGCACAGGTCGAGAGCGCCGCGGATGATCCCTTTGCCGGCAGTCAGTTCGGCAGCGGAGAAAAAACCTGCGCAGCCGTCACGCATGGAGAGCAGCGGCTTGCCATCAACGGTGGCTTCGAAGTGGAAGCGGAACAGGTGGGTTTCACCCTGGCGGAAAAATCGCTCGATGTGGATATCATAGCGGATGGTATCTCCCGGACCCGGCAGTTCCCGGTGGAAGGTAACCACTGCGTCGAGCAGACGATAAACCGCCATGCCCTTGGTGATGAAGTCGATCCCCAGATAGCCGGAGAGAAACAGATCCGCCTGCCCGGCCTCGACAGCGATGCAGGTAGGTATGCGGCCTCCATCCAGATACCAGGCATTGGCATGGATGTCATGCTCTGTTACCACGCGGCCGCTGGTCATGGATTTCGCTTCACCCTCCAGCGAGACGATCCGGTCTACCAGCATGAGCGGCTCGTCCGGCAACCGCACACGGGTCGGATAGCTGTCAGCCTCGGCAAAGGCGGGCCCCAGCATATTCGCAACCTTGCCGCGGGCGAATTCGAGGCACATTTCACGGTTGAACGCCGCCGCCGATTGTATCGTTGCAGTTGCCAGGTTTTTTGTTCCATATCCCTCACCCAGCGCCTCCCGCAGGGACAACTGGAGGCCCAGGTTTTCAACCATGGAGCGGGAAAGACCTTCTGCTACGCGCAGGTAGGTCTCGTGGGCCTTGATACCCGCCTTCCGGGCGGCTGCAAACTCTTGAATTAATGTTTCAATATTTCCTGCCCCTTGAGGGGGGATGGTTTTGTCCGCCAGGGGAGGGGGGATGATTGCAGACGTCTGGCGCAACGGCAGCGCTGGCTGAAACGGGCGTCCGCCAACAGAGATCCTGATCGGTTCCCTGCGCGCAGCATCCTTTTTCCCGGTTGCAACGTGCAGCGCCGGTGTGGCAAACAAGGGTTCAAGATCAATCGGTATCCGCTCCGCGAACAGATGGGCCAGCATGCGCAGAACCGCTGATGTAGGATCTTGCCCCGGATAACAGGCGGAGCGTGCCATGTGCGGCTGTCCGTTCAGGATGCGGCTGATCATTCGACTGCACGAACTCCCTGGACCCATCTCAAGGAAATAGCGAACGCCGTCGGCATATGCGGCGTTGATGACAGCCGGGAAGTCGATACCCTCCACGGCCTGGGCCAGAATCGAGTCGGCGGCGCTCTCCCGATTCAGAACGTAGGCTGCTCCGAGGGCGCCGCTGTAAAAGGTGACGCCTGGGGGAGGGGTGGTCGTGAACAGGTGCAGATTCCGGTACGGCTTTGCCACCTGACGGGCCACCTCGCAGTGGACCGTGGTTACCCCGTCGAGGGGAAAAAACCGGCATCCAAGCTGCGTCACCAGACGGTTTACATTGTTGGCGTCGCCGCCGATCACACATTCATCGGGGGTGTTGATGATCAAAAGATAGACCCGTGGAATCGCCAGCAGGGCCTGACGCACCGCCTGGCCAGGGGCTTCCAGCACGCCGATGCTCCAGTCCACATCTTCGCCCGCGCCCAGGCCCCAGGCCTGCCGGGCGGCACGGCACTCGCCGGCCATATCGTGGGTGAAGAGCGTGGATGCGTTCATGCGCTTCAGCATCTCGTCCCGGTCGCGCCAGGCGCCGAGGGCGAACAGACCGGCTGACTCGCCCAGGCTGTAGCCGATGACCGCCTGAGGCTTGATGCCAAAGCTGCGCACCAGATCACTGACGGCACAGCCTGTGGAGACCTGGCCGAAGATTACGGCCCGATGATCGTCGTTGATCATTGCCATAGGGGCATCGTTCCAGAAGGCATTTGGCTGAAACTGGCTGAGAAGGTACTGATTGGCCCGGTCCTGATTGCGATATATCTCAGGCCAGCGGCTGGATAATTCGATCCCCATGCCGGGGTAGTGGTTGCCCGAGCCTGGGAAGACAAAGGCGATTTTGCCGTCCGGACCGAGCGGCGTGTGCGAATAAAACAGCCGCTCGCGGAGCGCGGGGTGGAGAGGGGCATTGTTGGCATTTTGTCCGCTTGCCAGGATCTCCTGACATTGGTCAATGAGGGCAATGAGCTCATCCAGATTCCTGGCGACCAAGGCCATGGCCAGAGTTTTTGGGTTGGCTGTATCCTCGCGGCTGTGTTGCTGTAGGGAGAGGGCAGCCAGCTCGCCGCCTTTCCCCTGACCGGATTGTCGGCGTAGCTGTTCAAGACCGCGGGCAAGTTCTGCCGGGTTTTCCGCGCTTAGGGTAAACAGGAATTCGCTTCCGGGGCCGGTCGGGGCAATCTGTTCCGTTTGTGCGCGTTGAGAGCTGTTTTCCCACCCTTCCAGGACAACGTGGCTACAGGTCCCGTCAATGCCGCATACGCTGACACCGGCGCGCCGTGGCCCGTTGGCCCGGTTGCGCAGCCAGTAACGTGGTGTGCGCGGCAGATAGAAGGGGCTGTTACCGGTCAGTGCGGGCAGGGGCGATTCAATTCCGCGGCAGGCAGGGATAATCTCCTGGTAGAGGGCCAGACAGGCCCGGACAAAAGCGGCCATACCGCTAGCTGCGCCACAATGACCGATGTCGCCCTTGACGCTGGAAATGGCGCATTGTCGCGGCGTTGAGCCGAAAAATCCGTTCAAGGCCGTTGATTCCATGGCGTCTTCAGCTGGTTGCCCGCTGGCGTTGGCTTCCAGGTAACTGATCGTTTCCGGGGCCACGCCCGCGTCGGCATAGGCCCGCTCAAGCGCCCGGCAATAGGCGGTCTGGCCGGGGAGCAGCATGTCGCCACCTGCATCGCCGATGCCCTGGATTACCGCATAGATCCTGTCTCCATCGCGTTGGGCGTCGTCCAACCGTTTAAGGACAACAGCTGCGGCGCCTTCGCCTATGCTGCTGCCGTCTGCCTGCTCGTCGAAAGGGGTGCCCTTGCCGGAACTGGAAAGGGGACGTGTTGCGTGGTGTGAGAGCACGGCTCGCAGGTCTCCTGCGAGATCAACGGCGCCGGCCAGGGCGCACTCGATCTCGCCACGCTGGAGGAGCCGGACGGCTGTTTCCAGGGCGCGTATGCCGGAGCCCTCCTCGCTGGAGAGGGTGAAGCTTGGCCCGCCGACGTGGAATTCCCGTGCGATGCGGCTGGCCACCACGCTGCCAAGTGCGCCCATGGTCCTGTTGGCCGTGAGCGGTGGTCCGGCTGCGTCGCGCAACTCATGGGTCCAGGCCGCCAATTCCTCGGGCGAAAGACCCAGGGCCAGTTCCTTGTTCCAGTCAGCGGCCTTTTTTGCCAGAGACCAGCGAAAGCTGAAGTTGGCGCTGCCCATGTCAAGGGCAATGCCGATGAAGACACCTGTCTTCAGATTTCCTTCCCGATCAAGGCCGGCATCGGTCATGGCCCTGGCCGCAGTCTGTAGCATGAGCAGTTGCTGGGGGAGCATCTCCTCCATCTCCCGTGGCGGGATGCGGAACTGCTCGGCAACAACGGAGAATTCGTCCAGGTAAAATCCGCTGAAGGGGATACGGTCCAGACCGTCTTTATGGAACCAGGCGCTTTCCCGCGCCCCCCACCAGTTGCGGGGTGGCGTTGCTTCAGTTATGGCGTCGCCCCCCAGAACCCGCTCCTGGTAAGCTTGAAGCGTTTGCCAGGGTCCGAAACCGGCGTCCATTCCGACCACGGCTATTTTGGGGATCGTAGTTCCTTTCCCTGTAGGGGTAACGCTGGATCTGGATAGGGTTGTGTTTGTCTCTGGAAGCCATTCCTCGATCAGAAGGTGGGCATTGATGCCACCAAAGCCGAAGGCGCTGACTGCCGCCCGGCGTGGAATACCGTCGCCACGCCGTTGCCAGGGGGTTTCGGCTGTCAGGATGCGAAAGGGGCTGTTGTCCAGATCAATGCTCGCTGGCGGATTTTTGAAGTTGGCCGTGGGGGGGAGTGTTTTCTCGCCTATTGCCAGCAGTACCTTGGTCAGGGCAGCTGCGCCGGCTGCGGTGAGCAGGTGGCCGATGTTCGACTTGACCGAGCCGATGACACACTGTTTGCCTGGTGGTCCGCTACTGCCCCAGAGTGTACGCAGGCTGGTGAACTCCGTTGCGTCTCCGACCGGGGTGCCGGTTGCGTGGCATTCGATCAGGTCTACATCCTGCGGTTGCCAGCCAGCCTGTGCGTAGGCGGCGTGCATGGCCCGCAGCTGTCCCTCGGAAAGGGGGGCCAGCAGGCTTCCTCCCACGTCATTGGCAAGGCCGATGCCCCTGATAATGCCATGGATGTGGTCACCGTGGGCCAAGGCATCCTTGGTTCGCTTGAGCAGGAATATACCGGTTCCTTCGCCGACCACGAGACCATCTCCGGCTGCATCGAAGGGAGAGCAGATCCCGCGCCGCGACAGGGCGCGCAGCTGGGAGAAACCCATCTGGGTATAGAGTGGGTCAGGGCGGGAAAGCCCACCGCTCAACATGGCGTCGGCTCGATTGGCCAGCAGCTCATCGCAGGCCAGCTTGATGGCGTAGAGCGAGGATGCGCAGGCCGCGTCCAGGGTGCAACCGCCACCACCCAGCCCGAGGCAGCGGGCGAGGAGTCCGGCAGGCAAGCCTGCCACGTAGCGATTGAGCGGATCAACGCCAGGCTGGTCGAGGGAACGACCGAGGATCTTTTCCTCAAAAGTGCGTCCCAACCATTTTTGAGCCAGCAGGGAGGACTTTTCGCTGGGCAGGACCAGGTTGCCGATGATCACGCCGACCCGGGAGCGGTCGAGCGGTTCCGTGATCCCATTGTCAAAGGCCTGTTTACCGGCGTGAAGCAGCAGATGGAACAGGGGGTCGAGGCCGGCCAGCAACTCCGCTTCGATGGCGAGACCGGA
>JBAYZR010000218.1:0-6332 GCA_041672425.1 Pedobacter sp.
TCAAGTTTTTCCTGAAGCTCGGCCTGGCGTTCACAGAGTTTTTCAAAGTCCGCATCCGGTTCTGAAAACTTGTCGGTAATGGCATTGAATTCAGCCAGCAGGTCAACCGTTTCCTGAACCCCTTCCTCCACGATCTGGCGCACGGTTCTGGTAGCGTCCAGGAACGGCTCCTGCTCCAGGTAGCCGACTGTATAACCGGCGGAAAGCACTGCCTGGCCGTTGAAATCCTTGTCAACCCCGGCCATGATCCTGAGCAGCGAACTCTTGCCGGAGCCGTTCAGGCCCAGCACGCCGATCTTGGCGCCGTAGAAGTAGGAAAGGGAGATGTCCTTGATAACCGGTTTTTTATCGTAGAACTTGCTGACCCGCATCATGGAGTAAATGATTTTATTTGGTTCGATTGCCATAGTGTGCCTCCTGATTATCGTATGTCGTTGAAAAATAGTGTCGTATAACTCACAATGGCCAGCCTGTTTCCAGATCAGGAGGGAAAAAATTCTCCCGCGTGCGATTGTAATAGCCGAACTGTAGCCGCGGGAATTCTTGTTTCAGCTTTTGCAGCAGGCTATACATGCCAATCCCCTTCCCTGTCACCCCCATCTTGTGATTGTAATAATCGGGATCAATGGACAGATTGCGCATCTGGATCATGTCAACGCCAGTTTCAGCCACGAAGCGCAGTAGCGCATCGACCTCTTCCGGGGCATCGGAAACGCCGGGCGACACCAGGTAATTGATCATGGTGAAACAGTCGGCTTGTTTGGCAATATGCACCGAGCGGAGCACGTCGTTGAAGACGTAGCCATTCGGCCGGTAATAACGATTGTAGGGTTCTTCACGCACAGAGTTCATGGAGAAGCGGAAGGAATCCATGCCGGCATCGCACAACAGGGAGATCCTGTCCGGCAGGGAACCGTTGGAGTTGAAGTTGACCGTGCCGCGCGTGGTGGCTTTTTTCATTCGGCGGGTTGCCTCGGCAATGGTGTCGGCCTGCAGGATCGGATCCCCCTCGCACCCCTGCCCGTAGGATACAATGGCCTGTTCGGCCTGTTCCAGGTGCGGCAGGGCGATCTCGCAGATTTCCTCCGGCGTGGGAACAAAGGTTATCCTGTCATGATTGGAGGGGCAACAGTCGGAGGGTTGCAGGCTGATGCAACCAAGACAGGCCGAGTTGCAGACCGGCGAGGTCGGCAGCGGCGCCTCCCATCGGCGGTAAAAGAGGTTTTTGGCGGCAAAACAGTGATAGTCCAAGGCACAGCGGGCCAACTGCTCCAGCAGGCGGTTGCCGGGCATCGCCTTCAACATCCTACGCACAAGCGGATCAAGCGAACGATCATCGTAGTTGACAGGGTTCCAGTTGCTGTTGGCATCCACCTTGGTGGCAGCCACCACGAAGCAGTCGCGCTCCTCGTCCCACCCCACGGCGGTGTAGGACCAAAGCGGCAGATGGCTCTTCTTGCCGGAGTAGTCGCAGGCCGGCAGCAGGGTGCGTACATAGCCGGGGGCCATAAAGGCCGCCACGGCCTGAACACGCTGGCTACGGCGCCCTTCACGCACCTCGTCCAGGATGACAAAGCCCTTCTTGCGAGCATCCCAGGCAACCGGCGGCATGGCAGGCATGGTGAAGAGCTTGCTGTCTTCGGGTAGCGGTATCAGTTCGATCTCTTCAGGCAGCACCGGCTCGTTGCCGCTCATCCCGGCCATACAAAGCTCGGGGTGATCGAAGATATTGCCTTTGGCATCGGCGTAAAGCATTTTGGGCAGCCGTCGCGGCATGAATATTCTCCTTGTTTCGGGTTCGTGCCTATTATGTTACACCCGCTCAAGCCCGGCAAAGCGCAACATCAGTTTTTTTGGACCCACGGAATTGAACCAGACAACGACCTTCTGTCCCTCGCCAGTTCCCTCAATCTTTCGGATGGTCCCCGGACCGAATTTGCCGTGTCTGACCTTCATCCCGACAAAAACGCCTTCCTGCTCATCGACCGGTTCGGGGATGACCTCGACCTCATTTGAAAAGATTTGGTTGACGGCGGCCAGATTGTGCGCCGGGTAGGGTGTTGCGGTAGCTGGGTAACTCCCGCTTTTTCGGAAGGTATTTATCTCTCCACCCTCATCCAGCAGTTCCGCCGGGATGTCTTTCAGGAAACGCGACGGCTGATTGGTCTGCTCTTGCCCGAACAGATAGCGACGGCGGGCATTGAGCAGGTAAAGCCGCTCGCGGGCGCGGGTCATGCCGACGTAGCATAGGCGACGCTCCTCCTCCATGCCGTCCGGATCGTCAAGGGAGCGGAGATGCGGAAAGAGCCGCTCCTCCATACCAATCATGAAGACCGCTTTGAACTCCAGCCCCTTGGCGGCATGCAGTGTCATCAATGTCACCGATGGTTTACCCTGCTCACCCTGCTCCAGATCCGAAACCAGCGACACCTGTTCCAGAAACTCTGACAGTCCGGCCTCGGGGTTCTTCTCACTAAACTCTTCCATGGCGGCCAGCAGCTGTTCCAGGTTTTCCAGCCGCTCGGCATCGTCCAGATCGCGGCTCGCCCTCAGTCGCGCCAGGTAGCCGCTATCCTCCATAATGGTCTGGGCCAGCTGCGGGAGACTTAGCGTTGCCGACATTTCACGGAAGCGCGCCAGCAGGTCTGCAAAGGCTGCTACCTTGCCCCGTGGGCTGGTAGACAGGAGGTTTCCTTCAGTGGACTCCTGTAGTGCGCTGTAGAGACTGATCTCCTGTTGTGCCGCATGGCTGGCGATCCGATCCACTGTTGCTGTGCCGATGCCGCGTACCGGGACAT
Organism: Pedobacter sp.; assembly: GCA_041672425.1. GTDB lineage: Bacteria > Desulfobacterota > Desulfuromonadia > Geobacterales > Pseudopelobacteraceae > JACPFJ01. Next base: position 2,799 of record JBAYZR010000218.1, read on the forward strand.
TGATGATCCGCTTCAGGGAAACCTCGTCAGCCGGGTTATCCAACACACGCAGGTAGGCCAGGATGTCCTTGACCTCCAGGCGGGCGTAGAACCTGACGCCACCCACGATATGGTAGGGGAGCGCCTCCGAGACCAGCGCCTCCTCCACCAGACGCGACTGTGCGTTGGTGCGGTAAAAGACAGCCACCTCCTCCAGCGGTACGCTAAGAGCCCGTAGCCGGGTGATCTCGCGGCACACAAAGCGCGCCTCCTCACGGTCCGACTCGACCCGTTGGTACTGGATAGGTTCGCCCTCGGGATTGTCGGTCCAGAGGGTTTTTACCTTGCGGCCAATGTTTTGGCTTACCACCTGGCCGGCAGCCTTGAGGATGGTGGCGGTAGAGCGGTAGTTCTGTTCCAGGCGGACAACATTCACGCCTGGGAAATCCTTCTCGAACTCCAGGATGTTACGGATGTCAGCCCCGCGCCAGGAGTAGATTGACTGGTCGTCATCACCCACCACGCACAGGTTCTTGCGCTCTCCGGCCAGCAGGCGGATGAGATGGTACTGCACCGGATTGGTGTCCTGGTATTCATCCACCAGTATCCATTGGAAGCGCTCCTGATACCGGCGGCGAACCTCGGGAAAATCCCTTAGCAGCCGCACGGTTTGGATCAGCATATCGCCAAAATCAAGGGCGTTGCATTTCTTCAGGCGTTCCTGGTAGGCGGCGTAGATCTGTACAACCTTGGCATTGTAGATGTCGCCGGTTGCGACAGAGTCTATCTCCTCGGGAAAGAGCCCCCGGTTTTTGTAGTCGTCGATTTTGGCGCCGACCGCCTTGGGTGGGAAACGCTTGTCGTCAATGTTCAGCTCGGCCAGGATATCCTTGAGCAGGCGTTCGGAATCGCGGTCATCGTAGATTGCAAAGGTGGACTGGTAGCCCAGGTGTTGAATTTCACGGCGCAGAATACGACCGCAGGCGGCATGGAACGTGGCAATCAGAGGTATTTCGCCACCTCCCAGCAGTCTGCGAACCCGATCAGCCATCTCCTTGGCGGCCTTGTTGGTGAAGGTCACGGCCAGGATGTTCCAGGGACGAACACCCTGGTCGCAGATGAGGTGCGCTATGCGGTTGGTTATGACGCGGGTTTTACCTGAACCGGCCCCGGCCAGGATCAGCAGCGGCCCCTCGCCATGCAGCACTGCTTCCTTCTGGGGCGGGTTTAGATGTTTGATGAGGTCCATGTCATCCTTTGTAGTGGTAATTCTCGATTGAAATATCTTCTGTGCAAGATTGGGCGACTTGCGTGTAACTTTCAGGCAGGTTAGATTTGGGTCGAGTCGAAGCGTTTTGTTAATTTATCAATAATATAAATAAACGCTATGCGAAGTATATTTCATAAATTATTTCATGAGGTTAAAGTTGATATGTTTATAAAGCCCGTTTAAAGCCCGTTTAAATTGTATACAAAACATAGGATTTAAACGCCATTGTTTTTAAGTTCCCATAACGAAGCGCCGCTTATTGTCCGACAACGTGTACTTGCAAAGTTTCAGACCCTTTTTTCCAAAATCATTGCTTCTATTTGTCTTGATCGGCCAAATACGAGCCCACTCTACAATATTCTATTCAAAGTGCCAAGAATAAGAAGAACATCTAAATCCTGATACCTGTATCGGCCAATATCGCGTTGTCAACTCAAGTGATATTGGCCGCCTTCGATTGATCCATAACAAGATGGTACGGAACGTGCTGATATGGATGAAGAGTCCGGTGAAGAGCGCCGCTAAAGCCCGCCAAAGCCGTGGTTTTCATAACCAGCAACATTTTCCAGCATCAAATCTGCCGATAAAACAGGCATTGTGCGCATGTTTCCGGCGCAGGGAGGTCAGCCATCATGATCGTCGTCCATCCGTCCGACCTAAACTACAAATATCCAAAGGATGTCGAACACCGGGAACAGCTCAAGTTCAAAGGCAAGCCTGATCCGCATCCTTTCAACCGCAACGACCTGTATGAAGTCGTCCCCATGATGACCGCTGCCATGAATGAGTTGGGCAGCGATGAAGGACGGGTTCTGCACATGTTGGAGGATATTCTGAATTTCAATATGCCGCGCTGCATCAACAGCAGGGAAGAGGTGTTCGACTTTTTGGTTGAAACGGCCCGGGGATGACTGGGATGTGCGAGATAACAGGCAATATCTGGAGTTTTCTGTGGGATGCCATCATCAAACATGTTTTAAGGAGCGCATTATGTGCAAACAATTAAGTGTAACTATCGCCGAGGCAGCAGTAGAGTTGGCTACCACCGAGGTCAAGGTGTTGATGTTGCTCAAGCATAAGGATCTTGAGGGGGAACTGGTGGACGAGGAGTGGGTAGTTTCTCGCAACTCTCTGGATTGCCTGAAAAAACATGGCATCAGGTCCTCTGAGAATACTTCCTGCCGCACATCTTGCCAGGCTTCCGGATGCGGCTGCCAAGGTGAATACCTATGAAAACCATACTGATTTGTGATGATGAACCGATTATCAGGATGAACCTGAAGGCGATGCTTATCGAGCTGGGATTTGACGAGGTTCTGGAGTGCTCGGACGGTAAAAGCGCTGTGGAGATGGCCTTGGCAAGTTTTCCGGACATGGCGATACTTGATGTGGCTATGCCGAAGATGGATGGCATAACCGCAGCCGGTGAAATCAGAAAGAAACTCAAGATACCGATCATGCTTCTGACCAATTGCTACGATGCCCAGAGTGTAAAGCGGGCGGCAGAGGCCGGAATTGCCGCTTTTTTAACCAAACCTCTGCGCGAACAGGATCTGCTGCCTGCTATCGAGCTCGCTCTGGCACATACCTATCAGGTTGAGGAACTCAAGGAAAAAATAGATGATCTCAAGGAAACCATCGACAATCGCAAGATCATAGAAAAGGCCAAGGGCTTGCTGATGAACAAGGGTGGTCTGTCCGAGTCAGAGGCCTACCGCGATATGCAGAAATTGGCGATGGACAAGCGCAAGACCCTCCGTCAGATTGCGGATGGTATTCTGAAAATGGCGTAGGGGTAACCCCATGTGGTTACCCTTCCCATGTGGTTACCCTTCTGCGCGGCCAGGAGGGGAGGGCGGCCACATGGTAGGGGCGGCCACATGGGGCCGCCCCTACATTCTTCCCAGGGGACTGGCTGCTATCAGGCGCTCGGTAAGCGTTTCGATCTCGCTGATCACCTTCTTGTCCATCTTCTTTAACCACCGTTGGGGGATGCTGTCCATGCCGTAATAAGCGCCGGCAAGCATGCCGCCGATTGCGCCGGTTGTGTCGGCGTCTGCACCCTGGTTGACTGTTCCCACAATACATTCCTCGAAGTCTCTCCCCTTGAAAAACCAGTGAAATACCGTTTGAAGCGTATCAACAACATAACCGGTAGCCAACCCCCGGTACGGATCGAAGCAAAAGGTCGGGAAACGAGCTACCAGGCCGTTTGCCTCTCGGCGCAGTCGGGTTTTCGAGGCGCCGCAGAGCGCCTGGTGCAGTAATTCCCCCAGGCAGATGCA
>JBAYZR010000219.1:0-6309 GCA_041672425.1 Pedobacter sp.
GCGGCTTTGTCTGCCCTCTCTGCGGCAAAGGGGTCGATATTTTCAAGAGCGGTGGCGGCAAGAGAATGGCTGACGAAATGAACGTGCCGTTTTTGGGGCGGATACCGTTGGACCCGGCCATGGTCAGCTCCGGCGACAAAGGGGAGCCGTTCATCGAACATCAGGCCGCATCTCCAACGGCCCTGGCCTTCGGCGAGATAGTTGCGACTGTTGCGGCATGGTGTGCCCCTGGCAACGTCCGGTGAAGGGAATCAGTCAAACAAAGGATTTTTTATATGAAGACAAAGATTGGAATAATCATCTGTGATCGATATCGCTGCTGTGCGGGCGGGAAGTGTCTCAGGGCAATGAGGAACAAGGAAGGGGCATTCAGCATATACGCAGAGACAGAAGTTGAGTTGGTGGGTTTTACAACGTGCGATGGATGTCCTGGCGGCAACATGGAATATGCAGGCGAAGAGATGGTGAAAAATGGCGCGGAGGTTATTCATTTAGCTACCGGTATGATCGTTGGCTATCCCCCCTGCCCTAATATCGCCACCTTCAAAGCCTTTCTTGAAAAAAGTTACGACATCAAGGTGGTTGTAGGGACGCACCCGATACCGGAAAAGTATTTTGATATGCACACACATCTTGGCACCTGGGAAGATCCGATCTGGAAGCCGCTTGTCTCACCAACCATGTCTGATAAAATAACCCGCGCACGCTATAATTAAGGATATGTCCGGCAGAGGAGGATACAGGTGATTCAAGATCCAACAAATCAGTACATCGCCGCGATTCTGTCCCGGTACGACATAAACGGGAAGGACGTTCTTGAGATAGGGTGCGGCAAGGGAAGGATCACCCGTGATCTGGCGATGCATGCCAAGCGGGTGATAGCTACCAACCCCGATGCCGCGGCACTCGAAACCGCAAAGACCACCATTGCCGCGCCCAATGTGGAGTTCATGCTGGCGCCTGCCGGGGTACCGGATTTGCCGGCTGGCAGCTTTGACGTGGTTATCTACACCCTCTCCTTACACCACGTCCCTGTTGCGGAAATGTCAGCAAGCCTCTGTAAGGTCACAGGACTTCTCAGGAAAGGCGGGGTAATCATAGTCGTTGAACCGGGAGATGGCGGATCGCTTACCGAGGTAAAAGAACGTTTCGGGGCAGGCAGCGGGGACGAACGGCCTGCAAGGGAGTCGGCCATTCGTGCCATGCACGCCATGAAAGGCTGGATTGTGGAAGAAACTATACTCTTCCGCACCCTGTTCCATTTTGATGATGATGAGGATTTCCTTGCCAGCATGCTGCCGGGTTACCGGCAGCAGCCGGAATCTTTTGTAAATGAGGTCATGGAATTTATCGAGCCGCACCGAACCGCTAATGGAATTATCCTTGATGCCGGTCGACGATTGAACGTGCTGCGAACATCTTGAAAAACAAGCTGGCCGACCATGCCAGTGGATTTCGCCACACGAGGTAAAACGCAAATAATGAGTGTCTCACGACCGAGTGTTCGCCAATCCGCTCTTTTTGCAGAATTACATCAATAAGGGAGTCGGAATAAACTGATATACCAAGTTTTACGCACGGATTCAGGTCGAATTTGTCGTTCCTGATTGAGCAAAACCGCAGGCGTAGCAGGACTACGTTGAGGATTTTGCGATTGAAGGGACGGCAAAGGCGGCCTGAAGACGGGATGTAAAACGGTATATTTGTTTTTTCCGGCTCCCTAAGGACATCTACTACCCCGGCTGCTTCGCCGTCTGACGTCAGATTCTACGGAGATTCACATGCAGACAGTTGTAATAATAGGCATCTTCGGCGCACTGGGGTGCGTAACCCGCTATTATCTGTCCGGCTGGACCTATTCAAAACTTGGGTGGGGTTTTCCGTGGGGAACGCTTTCGGTCAACGTGGCGGGGGCCTTCTTCATCGGCCTGATCATGGAACTGGGGCTGCGCGGAGCTCTGATCCCGGCCAATCTGCGCATCGGCCTGACTATCGGTTTCCTGGGTGGCCTTACCACCTTCTCAACCTTCAGTTACGAAACCTTCAAACTCCTCGAAACCGGTCGCATCCTGGTCGCCTTCAGCAATGTCATCATCAGCGTCAGCGTCTGCCTGCTCTTTACCTGGCTGGGAATTGTCGTAGCGAAGATACTCTAAACAAAGGCCTATACCTCGCTCTGCGCCTTCAAGGCCTCCATCTGGTAATACGCACGCAAGGCATCGGCAATCTCGGCAATATCCCCGGTCATGATCGAATCCAGACGATACAATGTTAAGCCGATGCGGTGATCGGTCATGCGCCCCTGGGGAAAGTTGTAGGTGCGGATGCGTTCGCTACGGTCGCCCGAGCCGACCTGCTGTTTGCGATCAGCGGCCAGCTTTGAGTCATGGGCCTGCTGGATGGTGTCAAGTATGCGGGTTTTGAGTACCTTCATGGCCTTGGCGCGATTCTTGATCTGACTGCGTTCCTCCTGGCAGGCCACGACAGTGCCCGTAGGGAGGTGTGTGATGCGCACGGCCGAGTCGGTGGTGTTGACGTGTTGGCCGCCGGCGCCGGATGAACGGTACACATCGATCTTAAGGTCATCAGGCCTGATGTCAATATCCACGTCCTCAGCCTCGGGCATGATCGCCACGGTGCAGGCGCTGGTGTGGATGCGCCCCTGAGCCTCGGTCTCGGGCACACGCTGCACGCGATGGGTGCCGGATTCGTATTTTAGCTTGGCAAAAACCCCTTCCCCTTCTACAGATGCAATGACCTCTTTGAAGCCACCACGCTCCGACTCGGAAGCAGAGATCATCTCTACCTTCCAACGATTGGTATCGGCAAAACGGGAGTACATGCGGAACAGGTCCCCGGCAAACAGGGCCGACTCATCCCCGCCGGTACCGGCGCGGATCTCCAGGATGACGCTCTTGTTGTCGTTGGGGTCTTTGGGCAGCAGCAAAAGCTGAATGTCAGCCTCCAGCTTTTCCCGTTCCTCTTCCAGGCTTTTTAGTTCCTCTTCGGCCATCTCCTTCATGTCCGGTTCGGACAGCAATTCACGGTTCTCGGCAATTTCTTCCATCACCTTGCGCCAGCGGCGATAGGCTGCCACCAGACTGCTCAGATCGGAGTGTTCACGGGAAAACTTGCGGAATTCCGGCTGATTGGAAATAACCGAAGGGTCGGATAGTAACGCTTCCAGTTCCTGATAACGGCGTTCCAGATCTTCTATCTTGTCGAACATGTACAAACCTCAGAATCACATCAATTGTTTGGTGTTAGGCCGAGTGCCTTACACCACCAACCGGTCGTCGATGTATCCGGCATTCACTTCCAGCGCCTCATCCAGCGAACGGATGGCCACTTCCAGCTGTCCGTCGTCCGGCTCGCGGGTAGTCAATCGCTGCAAGGCCAGACCGGGTGTGATAATCATTTTTACCAACGGATGGCTGTCGTTCCTAGCGCTCCACCTGAGCAACTCATAGGAGATGCCGGCAATCAGCGGCAGCAGTACAATGCGTGAACCGGCCTTGAAAATGAATGGCCAGAGTTTGGGGATCAACGAAAAAACCGCAATACTGACCAGCATAACGATCAGCAGGAAACTGGTGCCACAACGCGGATGGAGACGGCTGTATTTTTTGACGTTCTCTATGGTCAGAGCCTCATGAGCCTCGTAGGCAAATATGCATTTATGCTCGGCGCCATGGTACTGGAAGACCCGCTGGATATCCTTCATACGGGAGATTCCCCAGATGTAGAGCAGGAAGACGATCACCCGGATGACGCCGTCCACCAGATTGAAGACTATGTTATTGTCGCCGATGACCGGTGTCAAAAGCTTGGTCAGATAGAGCGGAAAAAGAAAGAACAGGCAGATACCAAAGCCGAAGGCAACTGCCATGGTGCCGGCCATGGCCCAGGACGAAAGGTCACCCTCCTTGTCCCCATCCTTCTCTTCCTCAGTAATAGCCTCGTTGGCCGAAAAGTTGAGCGCCTTGATGCCGATGATCAGCGAACTGAATAACGCCACTGCACCGCGCACAATCGGGAGTTTAACAACCGGATAACGCTCGGACAGCGGCACGACCATTTCCTTCCGAACCACGATCTCACCGTTTGGACGACGCACGGCAATGGCCATGGAGCGGGGTGCACGCATCATGACACCTTCGATTACCGCCTGGCCGCCTACATTTATCTTTTCCATGGTTTCCTTTTTTTCGTAGGGGCAACCCTGCGTGGTTGCACTGATGGCGGCCACACAGGGTTGCCCCTAAATCAGATTTTTAAATCTTGGTGTCGATGGCATCAGGCAGGATGGGATAGGACAGATAGGCAAATTTTAACTCTATCAGTACGTTCGGTTTGTGGCATTTGAGACAGGGCTCCATCTGGTGTTCAAGGTTTATATTGAAATGTAAATATACCGTAACAACAAGGTAAAGTCCAGAAGAACCATGTGGAGCGAATGGAGCTACCTTTTCCTCCTCAAGATTTTTTCAGGACGCCGGTGACAGAGTAAAGAAAAAAACATCTTCCAAATACCATGGACTTGCTGTAAAAATGCCGCGAGTTGTCTCTTGACAAATTTATTATCCTATTTTTAGCAAAGCGCCCCGATGGATATTGACTGGAACGCCATTGATACTGTCCTGCTTGATATGGACGGTACTATTCTGGACAGACATTTTGACGACCATTTCTGGCTTGAACATGTGCCTAAGCGTTGGGCCGCTCACACCGGCACAACTTTGGAATTTGCCCGCAAGCATCTGTATGCGCTGTTTAGATCTCAGGAAAACACCCTTAACTGGACTGACCTCGATTATTGGTCTGATCGCCTCAAGCTCGACATCCCGCTACTTAAAAAAGAGCTCGAACACCTCATCGCTGTTCATCCCTTTGTTGTAGAATTTCTCATGTTTCTGAAGCAGCATCGCAAGGCGGTCTGGCTTGTTACCAATGCCCACTCCAAAACCCTCGACCTAAAGTTGAAGACCACCCGTATAGGTACTTATTTTGATGGCATAATTTCAGCGCATCAGGTTGGCCTTCCCAAAGAAGATAACCAGTTCTGGTGGGCGCTCCAAAAATTTATTGACTACGACCCATCCCGAACCATGTTGGGTGAAGATAGTGAAACCAATCTAACTACCGCAGACCTTTTTGGTATAAGATATCTCATCTACATCAGCCGTTACAACTCCACAATTCAACCACAAGCATCTCAACGATTTGCTTCAATCGAATATTTCAGCTCACTGATTCCTGCTCATGGTGAGATGAGCGTTACAATCCGCCGAGGTTGATGATGTCACAACTCCGGATGACATTTTGTTTCCGTAATCCCGATTATATTAATGCTGTCAGGATATTATCATGAAAACCACCCTTCTCTGTTGTATTCTTCTATTACTCTCAGCACTGGATCTCAGGTCCGAAAATGATATTCAAATCGGCAAATTCAGCTCCGGCGACCTTATCGGCTGGAAAGAAAAAAGCATCTTCAACACGAAAAAGACTATCTATTCCTTTGTTCAGGACAACGGCAAGACCGTTCTAATGGGCAAGAGCAACAATTCTGCCTCAGGGTTGATCTACAAGATAGATCTTGACCCCAAAGCCAATCCAATTATTTCATGGTCGTGGAAGATTGATCACACTGTCAAAAATGGGAATGAAAAAATAAAGGAAGGTCATGACTTTGCGGCACGGCTCTATGTAGTTTTCCCACGGGGATTTTTTTTACGGACGCGTGCGATCGAATACGTGTGGGGCAATGTTATGCATAAAGGCGCCACGCTACGCAGTCCCTATTCTAATAATGCGGATATGATCGTGATGGATTCCGGCGAGCAAATGGCTGGGAGTTGGACCTTTCACCAACGTAACGTTTATGAGGATTATCGGAAGAGCTTTGGCGAGGAGCCTCCCAGAATAGGTGCAATTGCCATAATGACCGACAGCGATAACACCCATGAGTCAGCAATGGGATATTACGGTGATATCAACATATTAGCTGCCCCCAAAGAGAAGGAGCTGAAAAACAAGGAATCATTTCACAAAGAGCAGCCGAATGGCAATGGCTTACCAATACCATCTCCGGCGGCTCCATAAACGGAGCTGTTCATGGACCGAAAAACAATCGAATCACTTTTTAACCATATCGCTGATATCCGCTGTCTTGTGATCGGTGACCTCATGCTGGACGAGTACCTGTGGGGCAAGGCCGAGCGCATTTCACCGGAGGCCCCAGTGCAGGTGGTGGACGTAGTGCGCGAGGAGTTGCGCCTGGGAGGCGCCGGCAATGTAGTCAACAAC
>JBAYZR010000220.1:0-6276 GCA_041672425.1 Pedobacter sp.
TCTATTGGGACGGCGACGGTTTTGCCATCTGGTACAAACGTCTGGAACAGGGTACCTTCTCCAACTGTTTTCAGGGCCACAACGAGCTGTCGCGGCAACAGTTCTCAATGCTGCTCGAAGGGGTGGTTCCACTGCGGATAAATAAACGATTTTCTTTGCACAAATAGCAACAGAACAGTTTATTTTCACAACGTTTTATGCTATATTCCCTCCATGTTTTCCGCTACTTGCGACATATCGGATGTGCTTCAATTCCAAACAATCATCCAGCAGAAGGATCAGCGTATTGTTGCCCTCGAAGGAGAACTTTTTACTCTGAAAGAGCAACTTGCCTGGCTGAAAAAACAAATCTTCGGAACCAAAAGTGAGCGGATTGTCGCCGATCTGGACATTCAGCCTCTCCTGCCCGATGTTGACCTGAGTTGCCCGGCTCCCGCACAGGAGCCGGAGAAGGAAACCATCAGTTACGACCGGAACAAGCGTGCCAAGAATCGTGGCAGCGATACCATCTCCTTCCCGGATGATCTGCCGGTAAAAAGGATTGAACTGGATATCCCTGAAGCTGCAAAGTTTTGCCCGGAGACTGGACTGCCTCTGGTCTGTATCGGTCACGATATCAGCAGGAAACTGGGGCGTACCGCTGAGCAGTTCTTTATTGTCGAGTACGTCCGTCCCAAGTATGCCTCCAAAACCCTGCCTGAGTTCGGTGTGGCTACGGCAGCGCTTCCTGATGCCATCATCTCCCGGTGCCCGGCGGATGAAAGTCTTCTCGCCTACGTTCTGACCTCAAAGTATGCCGATCATCTTCCTCTGTATCGCCTGGTGGAAATCCTGCAACGCTCCGAGATCAAGATCAGCCGCCAGACCCTGTCCAAGTGGGTTATAACTTTGGGCACGGCCCTGTCGCCACTTTACGAGGCAATGAAGTCTCGCGTTCTGGCCAACCGGGTTATTTTTGCTGATGAGACCCCGATTGATCTCCAGGTAAGAGGTAAAAGCCGCTGCCAGCAGGCCTATATCTGGATCTACGCCGGGGGCGGCGGGGGTGATCCCCCATATCGATTCTTTGAATTCTGTCTGAATCGTAATCATGAACATCCACTAACAACATTGAAAGATTATAAAGGGTTTCTGCACTCGGATAAATACGGCGCCTACGAGAAACTGGCAAAGAACAAGGACATCACCTGGTGCCCCTGCATGGCACACGTGCGTCGAAAGTTCGTGGAAGCCGAAGGGGGCGATCCGGAACTACGCCGTCATATCCTGCGCAAAATCCGGCACTTGTTTTTACTGGAACGAGTGGCATGGGCGCGTTCCCCTGAAGAACGCCTCCGCATTCGCCAAGAAATCGAGAAGCCGGTTCTTGACCAGTTGACCCGTATGGTTAAAGATCGCCTGCTGGCTGGCGGTCTGTTGCCGAAGTCCAACTTCGCCAAGGCGCTGAATTATTACATAAGCCTGGCTCCCCATCTTCCGAATTACCTCTCTCACCCCGATGCTCGTCTTGACAACAATGTTGCCGAGCGGGGCTTGCGGCCTCTCACCATTGGTCGCAAAAACTGGCTGTTCGTCGGTAGCGAGGATGGTGGCCGCTCCGCCGCCACTATCTTGTCCCTGGTACAGACATGCCGGAATCTGGGTATAAACCCGCAGGAATATCTTGAAGATGTGCTGCGGCGTATCATGGCTCATCCCGCGAAACTGATCCACGAACTTCTCCCTGATAACTGGCTTGCCGCAAAGAAATCGTGATCCTGTCATAGAAAAGGCTTCAATTCAAGATGCTCTACAGTTGACGGTTACGCTCAAAACAAGGGCTATTGGGGGAGGCTCTGAGAAAATCAGGGGAAAGGCTCTGTGGTCTACCAAGTTGCTAACTTGTGCAGAGGCTCTGGGTCAGGCTTGAATGGCACTAGTTTAAGCGGTAGTATCAGGACATTACAGATGGCTCTTCTTTTCCGCTACCAATCCTGCCAATGAGCCTGATAAAATACTCAGGGATTGGGGTCTCAAAAAAAAGCTGTTTTCCACTTATCGGATGTGTACAAGAAAGAGATTTGGCATGCAGCGCCAGATAATTATACCCATCACCTCCCTTTCCATATTTTTTATCACCTACAACCGGGTGCCCTTTTTCAGCCAGATGCACCCGAATCTGATGTTTTCTACCGGTTAGAAGATGGATTTCCAGCAGACTGAATCCTTTTGCTTCTTTCAGTACCTTATACGCTGTGCGGGATAGTTTTCCTTTGGTAATATCTTGTGTCGAATACACGCTGTAAGCATTATTTTCAGCCAGAAAGGTGCTGATAATCCCCTCTTTTGGTGTAAGCTCACCATAAACAACGGCTAGATATTTCTTTTCAGTGTTTTGCCATTGTTCCTGTAAAATCAATTTCACTTTTTCACTTTTTGCGAAAATCAGTATACCCGAGGTATCGCGATCCAAACGATGAACAATATATATCCGGTTGCGGGATTTGCTATCCCCTTTGCGGACATAATCATTGAGAATGCTGTGGGCCGTTCTTGATTTATCACGATCCGTGCCGATGGTTAAGAGGCCGCAAGGCTTATTAACCACAACAATGTCATCGTCCTCATACAGTAGTTCAACCCCTTTTGGCTGATGCTTCAGGCGGGGACTTTTGTTTTTTAACATCGAAATTCCCCCAGAATAAAAAAACCACAGGCTGTGACCCCTGTGGTTCAAGTTTCGTGATGTAAGAGTCTACCTGAGCACTGCCTCGGCCAGTACCTCGGCGACATCACGCACCTGCACACCTTCGGCGTTCACATCCTTGAGGCCATCCTCGAACATGGTCATACAGTACGGGCATGACACGCAAATGGTGTCCGGCTTCTCCTCAAGCGCTTCCTTGACCCGGGCAATATTGATCCGCTCGCCGGTATGCTCCTCCATCCACATGCGTCCCCCACCTGCGCCGCAGCAGAACGCATTACCGCGGTTTCGACTCATCTCCGCCGGAACTGAGCCTGTTGCTGCTTTGATAGCCTCACGTGGCGCATCATAGACATCATTGTGGCGACCCAGATAACAGGAATCATGAAAGACCACACTGCCAAATACAGCAGTTTCCGTGTTAGGTCTCAAACGGCCATCCTGAATCAGATTGCGCAATAACTCGGAGTGATGAATGACCTCCAACTCCAACCCATGCTGTCGATAATCATTTTTCAGCGTCGAGAAGCAGTGGGGGCATTGGGTGATAACCTTCCGCACACCCCGCTCTCTAAAGATCGCCACATTCTCCTTTGCCATGCGATCATAGACGTACTCGTTACCCAGGCGCCGAAGTGAATCGCCACAGCACTTCTCATCCTTGCCCAGGATCCCCCATGAAACCCCGGCCTTATCAAGCAACTGGGTCAATGCCACGCTAACATGCTTGGAGCGCGAGTCGAACGAACCGGCGCAACCGATATACAGGAGATACTCTGTAACCCCATTCTCAAAGGGCTTGGCCTCCATCTGGGCGCACCATTTGGTACGATCACCGGGAGCAATCCCCCAAGGGTTGCTGCGTCCTTCCATGTTCTCAAAGAGATTCAGCAGCTCCTCGGGGAAATTGGCCTCCATCTCCACCAGGTGCCGACGCAGTTTGACGATCTTCGGCAAATGCTCGATGAAGACCGGGCAGGCCTCCATGCAGGCGCCACAGGTGGTGCAGGCCCAGATCGCTTCCGGCGGAATGCTCTCCTCCCCTGCGGTGGCTATCAGGGGATGTGGCGGATGCTGACCGACGCGTAGAGCGCTGCCATTGGCCAGCAGGTTATGACGGATCGCGTCGATCAGCAGCCGCGGATTGAGCGGTTTGCCGGTATATGTCGCAGGGCAAACATTCTGGCAGCGCCCGCATTTGGTGCAGGCAAAGGAGTCGAGCAGATCCTTCCAACTCAGGCGGTCAACCTGCCCGGCGCCATAGACCGCCTCTAACAGGAACTCCTCGCGCGGCTGTGTATTCGGCTTGTCAGCGCGGATCAGACCGCAGTTGACAATAGCGGTAATCACATGCAGGTGTTTGGTAAAGGGGACCAGCACCGCGATGAAGGTCAGCAGGGCAGCGGCGTGCAACCACCAGAAGATGTTGAATAGCGTTTCTACCGCGGCAAGGTCAGCGGGGAATAGCCCGGCGACGGTCGCGGCCAGCGGCATGAGCGCAGCGGCGCGCTCCTTCCCATGGGCTATCTCAGCGGCGCTGACGCCGATATAGCCCAGCATGTGTATCGCAACCAGCACGAGGATGATGTACGATTCGAAACTGCGCGCCTCGCGATAAGGCGGGAAGAAGGAACGCCGTAAAAGAGCTGTTACCACCGCCAGCGCCGTGACCCCGGCCATGATATCCGCGACGGAGCGCAGCGGCAGGTAGAGGGAATCGGGAAGGAGCGCCAGGCTCAGCGACGGTAGCACGCCATTGACCATGAATTCGATATTGGCAAAGATTAATGCAATGAAGGCCCAGAAGATAAGGAAATGGTTGATGCCGAAACCCTCGCGCAACACCCGCGCCTGGGCAAAGGCGTAGTGGAGCATCGTTGTCAGGGCCGGGATTATACCGCGCCAACGTTGCTCCGGTGCGCCGAGGGAGATCATGCGTGCTTTACGTATGAGATCCGCGCCGAGGATGGCGAGGCTGATGAGAAGCAGCGGGGTAAAGATTATTTGCCGCAGATTCATGGAAGCTCCTTATAACGGGTCACCGGCTATGCCGCTTCGTGGGCTTGCGCCTGTTTCAGTTCGCGAATCTTGCGTGTCAGAGCCGGTATCACCTGGAACAGGTCTCCGATAATTCCGTAAGTGGCTACCTCAAAGATCGGGGCTTGGCGGTCGCGGTTGATAGCGATGACCATATCCGAGTCCTGCATGCCAACCAGGTGCTGGATGGCGCCACTGATGCCGCAGGCAATGTAAATCTTGGGGCGCACGGTTTTGCCGGTTTGTCCCACCTGACGGTCGCCAGGCATCCAGCCTGCATCAACGGCACTGCGCGAGGCGCCCACAACGCCACCCAGTTCATCGGCCAGCTCCTGCAACATGGCAAAGTTGTCAGGTCCCATCATGCCACGACCACCGGAGACGATGAAGTTGGCTCCAGTGATGTCCACGGCGCCTTTGCTATTAGCGTCGCGGATGATCTCGATCACCTTGGTGAGGATACTCTCCTCATTAACCGCAATATTTTCGCGGATGATGATTCCGTTCGCTGCTTCCCTTCGTTCCGGCATAGGCATGACATTGGGTCGTACCGTTGACATTTGCGGACGAAACTTGTCACACATGATGGTGGCCATGATGTTGCCGCCAAAGGCCGGACGGGTCTGCATGAGATTACGCTTGTCGTCGATAGCCAGGCCGGTGCAGTCAGCGGTCAGGCCGGTAGCTACACGAGTGGCAACCGCGCCAGCCAGGTCGCGCCCCATTCCTGTGGCGCCCATCAGGATGATCTCCGGCTTGTACTTCTCGATCAGATGACAGCAGGCCTCCACATAGACCACGGTGCGGTAATGATAATAGACCGGAGCATCCACCAGATATGCCTTGGAAGCGCCATAGCTGAAGGCTTCATGGCAAAGATGCTCCACATTTCCACCGATTACCATGGCACACAGTTCGACACCCAGAGATGCTGCCAGTTCTGCGCCAACTCCGAGCAGTTCCCAGGAAACCTTGGCCGGTTCCCCCTCGGTTTGTTCGACAAAAACCCAGACACCTCGGTATTGAGCCAGCTTGGCAGCCAAAGCGGCAGCTTCCGGGTCGATCTCTTCTTCAACAGGGACAGCGGTGGCGCCCAGTTCAGCGAGGATCTTCTGTTCCTCGGGGGTGAAGTACATCTCCAGTGCGCTGGCTGGGCAGATTTTTATGCATTTCTGGCAGCCTATGCATTTGGCGTTTTCGATGACCGGTTCGCCGCTGTCGGTCATTTCAACACAGTTGACCGGGCAGACACTCTGGCAGCGGGCGCCGCAAGCAATGCAGGCGCCGGCAATCAGCTGGGCGATGCCGCGAGGTTTCTTGATCTTTGGTTTAGATTCGCTCATGGGTGGAAAGCCCTTTGATTAGATTGGCAGCATGTCCTTGGCCAGCAGTTTTTCTATCAATAGTGCGGCGGCGCCTTCCGGGTCAGCATAGCCATCTCCCAGGATCTCTCCGACGACCCGCTCGGGGGAGAAAATCTTGGCAACCCAGGTGGGTGATCCTTTGAGGCCAATCTTTTGTTCGTCCAACTTGAGTACCTGGTTATTCCAAAC
>JBAYZR010000221.1:0-6273 GCA_041672425.1 Pedobacter sp.
TGAGACTATTATCGATGAAATACTGACGCGGGAAGCGGGGCAGGTGACTGAATACCGTGGCGGCAAGGAGAAGCTGTTCGGATTTTTTGTCGGCCAGGTGATGAAGGCCAGCAAAGGCAAAGCTAATCCATCCTTGGTTAATGAGTTGTTACAGCACAAACTTAACGGGTAATACTATGGATATGTCCCAATACCGGGATTTGTTTGTCTCGGAATCCCATGGTCACATCAGGGCATTCAACAATCTTATTGTTAAACTCGAGAACAACGTCGCCAGCAAGAGCGTTATCGACGAACTCTTTCGCCACGCCCATTCCCTCAAGGGGATGGCGTCCACCATGCAATTCAACTCTGTTGCCATGCTCGCACATGCCCTGGAAGATCTTCTAAGCAAGGTGCGTAGCGACGAATTAACGATCACTCCCACCATAGTCGATCTTTTACTGGAGGGGAGCGACTCCTTATATGGCATGGTTACCATGATCGAGTCTGGCGATGACGCTCTTCCGGACAATGCCACTCTGACCAAATGTCTAACCGGCTTCACCACCGGCAGTACTCCCTGCCATGCCCCTGTGCGCCCCTCAATCACTCCTCCGGATGACGCTGTGCCCGCGCCCGGCAGGCGCGGCAACCAGGCCACCTCCGGGCAGCGCCAATTTAGCCAGTCCGATACCTTTAAGAGCGTCCGCGTCAGAACCGAGATTCTTGACCGTTTGGTGGATATCACCGGCGAACTCATCACTACCCAACATCGTTTGACTGATCAAGCGCAAAATTGCCCCGAAGCACAGCTTGACGAGCCGCTCAACCAACTTTCCGGGCTGCTGCGTGAACTGCGAGACGAGGTTTTTCAGGCACGGATGCTTCCATTTTCATTCATTGCCGAGAGTTTCCCCCGCCTGATACGAGATCTGGCCCGCAAACAGGGCAAAGAAATCAGCTTTCACATTGCGGGCAAAAACATTGAACTTGACCGAGGAATCCTGGAGGAAATTTCAGAGCCGCTGGCGCATATACTACGCAACGCCGTGGATCACGGCATGGAACTGCCCAACGAACGCATGGCCGCCGGTAAAACGCCTGGCGGCGAGATAGATATCAGAGTGACCCGAGACAAGGATCATCTCCTCATTGTTGTTTCCGACGACGGGCGTGGCATGAACCCCGCACACCTGATTACCAGGGCCATTGAGAAAGGGGTCATCAGCAGCGCCCAGGCAAAGGCCATGACACAGGAGGAAGCGCTCATGCTCGTGTGTACAGCGGGCTTTTCAACCGTAGATACGGTCAGCGAGATCTCCGGTCGCGGTGTCGGCATGGATTCAGTCAGAAGCGCAGTACACAACCTGGGTGGCACGCTTTCCATTAAAACAGATATCGGAAAGGGAAGCTCCTTTGTCCTCAAGCTACCCATTAGAGTCTCTATCATCAATGCACTGATGGTGGAGTGCGGAAAGCTGACGGTTGCCTTCCCGGTCAACGCCGTCGACCGCGTCGTGGAGCTTGGACGCAACGACATCAGAGAGGAGGGAGGAGAGATGGTCTGCTCCCTGGAGACGCTCTCCCTCCCCCTCAAGAGTCTCCATCTCCTTTTGGGGCAGGTAAAACCACACGCTGGCGACGCCTGCGTACCTGTGATCATAACCGGTATCAGCGGAACCCCGGTTGGACTGGTGACCGGCCATATCCTGGGACAACGGGAGATTTTTGTAAAACCCCTTGGCAAACCGCTCTCCCGCATGCGCGCCATTACCGGTGGCGCCATACTGGGTGACGGACGTATTGTTTTCGTCATGGATGTATGCGCCTTCTCATGATCCCCCTACTGCATGACTCTTCAGAAGATACTAAAGGAGGATTTCCTTGAAACTATTTTTCACACAACTTACCAGACTGTTACCTTGCCTGGTGTGCTCACTGTTGTTACTTGCCATGACTACACTCCCGGCCCTGGCAACCGGAAAAGCTGTTGCGCTAAAAGATGTGGTGGCCGCTCTGGAGAAAGGTTATACCACACTACAGGACGTACAGGCAGACTTCAACCAAAGTACCGTCATTGCTGCCATTAATAAGGAACAGCGGGGCAATGGCGAGGTTCTGCTGAAGCGACCCGCCTCAACCGCTGCCATGTTCAGATTCAACTACTTCAAACCAAAACAGCAGATCATTTCCAATGGAAAACAGGTTTGGTTCTATCTACCCGAAAACCGGCAGGTAATGGTTTCGCAGGTCTCCGAAATGTTCAAGGGTGGTAACAATATTGCACTTTCCTACCTGACCGGGCTAGGCCACGTATCCCGTGACTTCATTATCACCTTTGCAAAAGAACAACGGGACAAGGTCGGCAATTTCCAGCTCGAACTGGTTCCCAGAAAACCATCGCCGGTATTGGCAAAACTACAGCTGACCGTCTCTGCCGAGGCTGTTGAGCGCTTCCTCCAGGACGGGGTTGTACGCGACATCTTCCCGATCATCTCATCGGTAATTTTCGATGCAACCGGCAACGAGACCCGCATCGACTATAGCCGGGCCAAGGTAAACAAAGGTATCGATAATGGAAAATTCAGCTTCAAGATCCCGGAAGGGGTCGAAATTATAAAACCATAGTCACTGTTTTTCACAAAGAACATGATGTACGATTTTTTTAGGAGGTTCAAACATGCCGTCATTCGACATCGTCTCAAAGGTAGATATGCAAGAGGTAGATAACGCCGTCAACCAGGCCTGCAAAGAGATAGGCCAACGTTACGACTTCAAGGGATCCAAGTGCCAGATCACGCCTGAGAAAGACTCCGTCAAGATCCTGGCCGACGACGATTACAAGCTTAAGGCCGTGGTGGACGTACTCCAGTCCAAGTTCCTCAAACGCAACATCTCCATCAAGGCGCTGGTGTACGGCAAGGTCGAGCCAGCCTCGGGCGGCCTGGTGCGCCAGATCATCACGGTACAGCAGGGTATATCCAAGGAGAAGGCAAAAGATATCATTGCCGTCATCAAGGAGGCCAAGTTAAAAGTGCAGGCCCAGATCCAGGATGACCAGGTCCGGGTGACCGGCAAAAACCGTGACGATCTCCAGGATGCGATTCAGCTCCTGAAAGGTAAGGATCTTGATGTAGAGATGCAGTTTTTGAATTTCAGAGAATGATCATTTTCCAATATATTCGGCCCGATAAATCTTGTCATACAAGGCATGGAAGCGGCAGGCCGGTTCTTGCTTGGCCTTGCGGTAGAGCTTCCTCTGTAGCGTCCTGATCGTTTCCGGGGTTGTTAGCATAGGCAATCCCCATCTCCTCCGCTCGTTGGTTGCGTGAACAAAGCAGGGTTTCTTCCCTCGGGCAGGGTTATGTTGTCCCATGCCCTCAAACGGTAGAGTGAACCCCTCCGACTCCCGTTACAGCCCACCGCGACTTCGTTGCCTTATACGCGACAGTTGATGCTCCTTAAACATCACCATAACGGATCTCCAGCACTGGGTTGAGTATCTTCCACAACATGCCATCCCTGCTACCCCGGAAGATTACACAGACCGATTCCGTTATCAGAGTCTGTGACGGCGGTCTTCCCCATGCGTCCACTGGGTCGGCATCTTCAAATGAGTTTAACGAGGCTACGTACAGGTTCACTTCCGTTACGGCCTGCTGCTTTGCCAATTGGGAACTTACGACCCTCTATTACCAGAACGCCGCTCCCTTGAGCTACCGGGGCGAATCGGACAATTACCCGGACGGGACTTAAACCCGTTAGATAGTCAACTGTTACTGCGTACGGACGCCACTAAATTTGACAAACCGCTTGCCACCTTTGGCGCCGTGCGGGAGCTGGACCTGAAGCAGAGTATTCCGTAAAAATTTCTTGATTAGGTTAAAGTTTATTTATAAAATCCCGATAAAGTAAAACAGTAAGAACTAAAATATAATTTGACAGGATTCAGCCATGAAAATCGAAAGCGGTCAACAAAACTATAGTGCAGCTCTGGATGCCTCACAAAAAAAAGCCGCAGCTACCCGCCCGAAGGACGGAGCATTGCAGCCTGCAAAGGCGGACAGCAATGCCTTCAGCGTCGAGCTCTCAACGGCTGTTGAAAAGATGAACACGTCCGTTCAGGAAGACGATGAAACCCGTCGGCAAAAAGTAGATGCCATCAGGCAGCAGTTGGCGTCCGGCACATACAATATCAGCGGCAAGGATGTCGCCGACAAGATCCTCAACGCGCTCAAAGGGTGAATGCAAAGGAGCCCCGCCGATACCGGCGAGGCTCCTTTGCATAAATACCTGTCTTCAATGGTAGCTGAAATATGTTTATACCAGTGACCCTGCCATACCAGCGGCCATTCTGATAGCCGCCAACAGACTACTCTCCGAAGCCGTGCCTGTCCCCGCCAGGTCATAGGCTGTGCCGTGATCCACCGAGGTGCGGATAATCGGCAGCCCCAGCGTCACATTCACAGCGTCGTCAAAATACAGCATCTTGAGCGGAATCAACCCCTGGTCGTGGTACATGGCAACAACCCCGTCATATGCTCCCTGCCGGGCGAAGTGAAATAGCGTGTCGGCCGACAGAGGCCCTACGGCATTGATCCCTTCCGCACAAGCAGCCTTGATGGCCGGTCCGATGATGTCACGCTCCTCGTTGCCGAACATGCCTCCCTCGCCGCAGTGCGGATTAAGGGCCAGCACAGCCAGGCGCGGTTGCGGGATGCCGGTCAAGCGGCGCACACCGGTTGCAGTGACCCGAATGGTTTTCAATACCCGCTCAAAACTGACCAGGCCGGGCACATCCTTGAGCGCCTCATGGATCGTCACCAGGCTGACCCGCAGCACATCTCCAGCCAGCATCATCACGTAATCGCTTGTCCCGCACAGTTCGGCCAGCAGTTCGGTATGTCCCGGATAGTCATGCCCAGCCTGGTTCATGGCCTCCTTGTTGATGGGCGCGGTAACCATGGCTGCTACACTGCCATCCAGGCAGAGGAGCGCCGCCTTGCAAATGTAACTATACACGGCATCACCGCTAGCCGCTGTTGGTTTGCCATAGACCCGATCCTCGTCATCAAGCCGGGAGAGGGGCAACAGCGGGATGGCGTCTACCGGAGATTTACGCGCCTCATCAGGCGTTGCAATCTCCTTCAACCGCATGGAAGAGCCGCAGACCTTCAATGCATGTGCCATGGCTATCACATCGCCAATCACGAACGGCATGCAGATATTCGGGATTTCCGGAGACTGCAACGCTTTGATGATAATTTCTGGTCCAACTCCGCATGGGTCGCCCATTGTGATGGCAATGAGTGGTTTTGCTGGAATATCAGGTGTTGTGCCCATTGTGTACCTCCGCTATCGCCAGGGTGACATTTTCAAATTTGACCTTTCTCAAAAGCAATCTACCATTGCCGGAGGCCAGTATTGCCGCTGGCTCTGCCACACCCTTGGCTCCGATGGCAGCCAGGGCATGATGTGACGGAGGGGATGGTACGGTTACCTGGTTCAATTCCTCACTTTTAAAAAAAACCAGTTGAATGGAGTGTTGTGCAGCGAAGGCGATCAGCCCTGTCTCGTCACGCTTGGCCGCTGCCGATGCGATGCACTTCACGCTATTCATGGAAAGAAATGCCTGTCTGAGCTGGATGGTGACAAAGGAATCGATCTCCTCCGCCGATGTGCCCCGGTTGCAGCCGATACCAAGCGCCAGATTGCGAGGTCTCAGGATCAGCAGGTTGTCCGGCTGGCTTTGGGAGGGTATATGGCGATTGGTGACGAGCAGAAATCCTCGTGCCCGACTGTTCATAGCAGAGGCCATGGTGTCGTAAAAGCTGAGCTTGCCCCGACCGTGAAACCAGCAGCGGGTCTGCCCGCCGGGATCGACCACGGCGATTTCCTCGCCATCCAGCAGCAGGCTGTTAAGCGTCTTTACACGGGAGATGTCATCGATTGCCCAGCCCTGCTCCTTGGCCAGCATGTCGAAGGATGGCAGGTTGTTGGCATCGGTGGCGGTGGTGATCACCGGGCGGGCGCCGCTGATGAAGGCGCAACGTTCAGCTAGTTCATTTGCGCCACCCAGATGACCGGAGAGGAGTGAGATGGCAAATTTCCCGGCATCGTCCATTACGACCACTGCCGGGTCCTTTTCTTTTGACTCCAAAAGTGGGGCGACCATGCGCACCACAATACCGCTGGCCATCAGGAAGACAAATCCGGTGCACTCCGGCCAGAGTGAGGCGATCAGTCCCTTCAGGTCAGCGGAATCGAAGGGCTGTTTGACACTCCCGGCCT
>JBAYZR010000222.1:0-6249 GCA_041672425.1 Pedobacter sp.
GTGCCGATTGAGCAAAACCGCAGGCGTAGCAATGCTACGTTGAGGATTTTGCGATTGAGGCGCGGCGAAATACGGCCCAAAGATGAAATGTAAGATGGAATGTTTATTCTTTGCCGAGTGCCTTAGACATTTGTCTGGCAAAAAGAGCAATTCGGAAACAATCCTTATTGAAACTACCTCATAAAACACGTATTATCCTCCCATCAAAAGAGAAAATCCGGGATAAAAATCCATATGATCTTGACCGTTTTGCTGCGCTTTGTAATTATCTGCTGTTGTCTGTGCGGTGTTTCACCTATCTTTGCCGATACCCGGCCCCACTCCATCAAGGTCGTGATGGATAACAATTACCCACCTTTTGTATTTCAGGACAATAACGGCAATATTCAGGGGATACTGATCGATCAGTGGAAACTGTGGGAACGGAAGACAGGTATCAAGGCCAATATCAGCGCCATGGATTGGGGACAGGCTATCAGCCGCATGAAGAGCGGTGAGTTTGATGTCATAGACACTGTCTTCCAAACCGAAGAACGCTCTGGTTGGCTGGATTTTACAAAACCCTACGAGAAGATAGAAGTCCCCATTTTTTTCGATAAAGAGATCTCCGGCATCACCGATGCCGCTTCGCTGAAAGGATTTGTAGTGGCCACCAAAACAGGTGATGCTGCCATTGATCTTCTAAAGCGCAACGGTGTTGAAAATCTGATGCTGTTCAACAACTACGAGGCAGTGATCCAGGCCGCCAGGGAACATAAAATAACCGTTTTTGTTGCAGACAGCCCTCCTGCGCTTTATTTTCTTCACAAGTTCGGCATACAAAAACAATATAAAATGTCTGACCCGCTACAAGTCGGGCATTTCCACCGGGCTGTCAAAAAGGGGAATGTCGAGCTGCTGAAGACCGTAGAAGATGGGTTTGGCTTGATTTCACCGGCTGAATTAAAGAAAATCGATAAAAAATGGTACGGTTCACCTCTTGAAAATCATATCTCCGTCGAATCAATCCTTGCCGGTTCCGGCGCCCTTTGCCTGTTATTGATCTCACTCCTGTTCTGGAACCATACTCTCAGAAAAGCTGTTACCAAACGCACGGCAGAGTTGAAAAAAACAGAAGAGTCATTACATCTGACCAGTTTTGCCGTGAAAAACGCAGCGGATACAGTGATCTGGATCGCGGACGACGCATCGATCATTGAGGGAAACGAAGCGGCTTGCCGATTATTGGGCTATACACGGGATGAACTGCTCAAGCTCAATGTTGCGGATATAAGTACTTTTGACACCAACGTATGGCCGAAACACTGGGAGGAGCTCAAAGCCCATGGCTCGCTGTTTTTTGAGTCAAACCAGCGTGCAAAGGATGGGAAATTAATTCCAGTCGAGATTACAGCAAATTTTATCCGTTTCAATGACAGGGAGTATAACTGTGCCTTTATAAGAGATATATCCAAACGCCGAAAAGCGGAAGTGGCGCTTAGAGACAGCGAAGAACAGATGCGGATCATCTTCGAGACCACGGAATCCGGTATCATCATGGTGAACCCGCATGGTGTGATAGAGTTCTCAAACAGGCGCATGGCAGAGATGTTTGGTATGTCGCATGATGAACTGATCGGCACTGCCTACCCCGATCATCTGCATGAGTCGGAAAAAATGACAGGTGATAAACGGATGCGACAGCTTATCCTGGGTGAAATCAGGTCAATAGCAACGGAGCGGCGCTACATTCGTAAGGACGGCACTGATTTTTGGGGGTATCTGTCGGGAAGACGGCTCGAAAACCCGGATGGCAGTTTACGAGTCCTGGTAGGATTTATTACTGATATCACCGAACGCAAGCAGATGATACGACAGCTGGCAGAGAATGAACTCCGCCTGCGCACCTTGGTGCAAACCATTCCAGACCTGATCTGGCTGAAAGACATTGACGGTGTTTATCTGTTATGTAACGCAATGTTCGAGTCTTTCTTCGGCGCCAGGGAAGCGGATATTGTCGGTAAGACCGACTATGACTTCGTAAGCAAGGAGCTTGCCGATTTTTTCCGTGAACATGATCGCAAGGCCATGGCCGCAGGGGTACCGACCAGCAACGAGGAGTGGATCACCTTTGCCAGTGATGGCCACCATGCATTGCTGGATACCATCAAGACGCCGATGTATGATTCCGAGGGTAAGCTGGTCGGCGTACTGGGCATTGCCCGCGACATCACTGATCGCAAAAACTCCGAGGAAGAACGCCTGACTCTGGAGCGTCAACTTCTGCACGCCCAGAAACTGGAGAGTCTGGGGGTTCTGTCCGGCGGCATTGCCCACGACTTCAATAACCTGTTGCTGGCGATACTCGGCAACCTCGACCTGGCATTGATGAAGCTTCCCGAGGAAGCGCCTGCTCGTAAAAATATCGAGCGGGCCATTAGCGCATCCAGACATGCTGCCAAGCTGACAAACATGATGCTGGCCTATTCCGGCAAGGGGAATTTTATTATTCAGGAACTGAGCCTGACCGAACTGCTGGAGGAAAACGCCTCCATGCTTTCAGCAACTACCTCGAAATCCATAAAAATCGTCCTGCAGCTCGACCATGCCCTGCCCCTGGTCATGGCCGATGCCGGACAGATCCAGCAGGTGGTCATGAATCTGATCACCAACGCCTCCGAGGCGATTGGTGACGTCAGTGGTTTAATCACCCTCTCAACCGGTGTGCAGTGGTTTGATCAGGTTATCCTGGATGGGAGTCGGCTGGAGGAAAAAATAACAGCGGGCCGTTATGTCTGGATGGAAGTCCGCGATACCGGTTGCGGTATGAATGAGGATACACTGCACAAGCTCTTTGATCCGTTTTTCACAACCAAATTTACCGGCAGGGGGCTGGGGATGTCGGCGGTGCTCGGAATCATCCGTGCCCATAAGGGGGCTTTTCTTGTGGAGAGTCAACCAGCAGTCGGCACGACGATCCGGGTGTTGCTCCCGATTTCCGATATTCCGTTGGTGGAACAGGTGGCCACACCCGTTGCCGCCACTGAGGCTGTAATAGCTGCAACCTGCGCCGACACCATCCTGATTGTTGACGATGAGGAGATGATTCGGGAGGTTTTTGTCGACTTGATTAAGGAACTTGGATTCGGAGTATTGCTGGCGGCAGACGGGAAAGAGGCCTTGCGCATATTCCGTGAACAAGCCGACAGGATCTGCCTGGTGTTGCTGGATCAGGTCATGCCGGACATGGACGGTGTCGTTGTCTTTCGGGAGCTACGTCGTATACAGCCGGAGATCAAGGTGCTACTTGTCAGTGGTTACAGCGAGCAAGAGATTTCAGGACGCTATAAGAAGCTGGGGCTGGAGCCGGATGGTTTTATTCAGAAACCGTTCACCTTGAGTATTTTGGCGGACGAGGTGCGGCGGGTTCTGGGTGATGCAGGTTGATTACACTGTTTTGCAATCAATGATGGTCTGCTCTAAATCCTGAAGTTCTAATTTATTTTTCCCCAAAGACCTGTGCGCTGAAGATTAAGATATTGCACTCTTTCTGCCAGGTGTTTTCTGGTAGACCGGCCTTGAGGCAGGTGTGATTCAGGAAGGTATCCCGATCCCAGCCGTATTCGGTTGCAACCTGGGGTAGCAGCACGCCCTGGTAGCTGTCCTTGATGATATAGATGCCATGCTCTCCGACCTGGATTTCATCGACGGAATTTATTTTCCGTAGCGGCGAGAGCACCGAGATCTCCAGTTCAAAATCGACAAGGTCGTTCGGTTTCATGGGGTAGAAGCGCGGATCGCGGGTAGCAGCGGACAGGGCCATTTCCTGAACCAGACGGTAGAGCGGTTTATTGGAAACAAAATTGCCGATACAGCCCCGCAGTTTTTTTTGCTGCTTGATGGTTACGAAGCAGCCATGCTCGGCATTGAGCCCCTGAGAGGCTGTTTGCACGGGTGGAACAATACCGGTGTTGACAAAGGTGATGATGGTTTCGCGGGCAATCTTGAGCAGTTCCTTCTGTTCCACCTTTGTGAGCAGCTCTGCCATGTTTGTCTCCCTTGGCCCTTATAATCAGGATAAGTGCGTTAACGATGTTTCATTTTATCGGTAATTTTTTCTCCTGAACAGCCCGGTTTTGAGGCATACGATCCGATCCAGGAACAGAATGCCGTCCAGATGATCCATCTCGTGCTGTATGGCTACCGCTTCGAAGCCCGAGGCCTTTATTTCGCGCTCGGCGCCGTCGGATTCCTGAAAGCGGACCGTAATCTCCGTTGCGCGTTCCACGTCACCAGTGTAGTCCGGCACGCTCATGCAACCCTCGCGCATGATGGCCATTCCGTTGCGAGTTAAGATCTCGGGGTTAATCATGCAGATCTGCCCATGGTTGTTGTCCTTGCCGTGGCGACTGGCCGACACGTCTACCACGCAGACACGCAGCGTCACGCCGATCTGGGGGGCGGCAACACCCACCGAGCCGGGACCGGCGCGCATGGTGTCAAGTAGATCCTCAATGAGGAGATGTATGTCGCGGTCAATTGTTACCACCTGGTTGCAGACCTTCTTGAGTATCTGGTGGGGGTAGCGCAGAATGTTTTGACTTGGCATGGCTCAGAGTGTCACCGGCGTAATGACCCGCACGCTGATCTCCACGCTCAACTCCTTCTTAAGGTTACCAAGCATGGCTTCAAGGCTTTCCGGCGTCTGGCCTTCCGGCAGCGCCGCCTCCAGCATCATGACATACACCGGCTCATCATCCGTCCCGATCAGCTTGGTGTTCAGATCCATGATATTGATGCCTTGCTCGGCAAGTTCCCGGGTCACACGGTAGACAATACCAGGCTGGTCTGCGCCATAGACCGATACCATGCAGATTTCACCTTCCGGCTCCTGGCGGGCCACCTCGTCAATATGAAGGGTACGCACGGCCAGGGACATGCCGAGCTGCTCGCAGACCGGCTTTAACTCCTCGAACAGGCGGCTTTTGCTGAAGGGCCGGTGATGGGAAACAATCAGGATCATGGCGAACTCGCCTGCCAGCATGGTGCAGCTGGAGTCGGCAATATTGCAACCCAGCCTGAAGAGCACCTCGGCTACGCCAGCTACGATACCCGGCCGATCCTTGCCAACCACGGAAACGGCATAATGCAGAGTTTCAGGTTGTTGTGTCATGGGTAGCCCCCAATGAAAATTGTATACACGTGGTTGACTTCATCTGCCCCCTGCCCCCTGCATGGACTTCATCCGTTTTTCCTCCCGCAGCATATCAAACGCCAACAGAAAGACACCAATGCAGATCAGTGAATCAGCCACATTGAAGGCAGGCCAATGGTATGTGCGCCAAAAGACCTCCAGAAAATCGATTACCTCTCCCAACCGCACCCGGTCGATCAGGTTGCCGACTGCGCCCGAGAAGATCATGGCCAGTGATACCTGAGCCAGCTTCTGGTCCTCACGCAATTTGTTAAAGGCAATGATTATTACAATCGCTGCAATCAGGGAGACAGCTATAAAGAATGGCAAACGCCAACTGGCCTGCGACAGGAAGCTGAAGGCTGCCCCTCTGTTGCGGACGTAGGTGATGTGAAAGAAATTATCCACCACCGGAATGGACTGATAAAGCTGCATCGTGCGATCAATATACACCTTGGTGATCTGATCGAATATCAGTCCTAAAACGGCAATAGCTCCAAATAACATCCAGCGCAACATATCTTATTTCACCGCCGTGGTACATTTCGGGCAGATAACGGGATGATCGGCGACAGATCCCAGTTGCTCACTGTAACACCAGCAACGCTCGCACTTGCCCCCCGGCGCTGCTGCCACTTGAACCTTGAGCCCCTCGATATTCTCCGAGGCCCAGCAATCGCCTGCAATCTCATCCGTCAATACTACCTTCGACACGATGAAGATGCTTGGCAATTCCACTTCGTACCCGCGCAGAAAACCGAGCAGATCAGCAGGTGCGACAATGGTCACGGCGGCATCCAGAGAAAGGCCGACGATCTTGGCCACCCTGGCCAACTCAAGCGCCTTGGAGACATCGGCGCGCACCTTCATGATGCGATCCCAGCGCGCCACCAGTGTGTCATCCTTCCATTCCGGTTTGAGGGTTGGAAACAAGGCCAGGTGTGCGCTTTCCTTCTCGCGGCCCGGCATGCAGCGCCAGACCTCGTCGGCTGTGAAAGATAGCACCGGCGCCATCAGGCGCACCAGAGTATCCAGGATGTGGTACATCACGGTCTGACCGCTACGGCGTTCCAGCG
>JBAYZR010000223.1:0-6241 GCA_041672425.1 Pedobacter sp.
CCGGTTCCGTTGAATTGGCCAATCTGGCGTTGGCCGCCAAGGAGGATGGACTGGTAAGTCTGCGCCAGGTGGCTATCCAAAAGATGCTGGAGGGGCTTACGACCTATGAAGAGGTTATTGCTATGACAGGGTAGGGTAGGTTTGTGTCGTGGCAGCCATAGTAGTATATTAACAAAACCGCCTGAACCATCAGGCGGTTTTGTTGTCTCTGTTGGGACAAGACAGGCGCTATTTTTTCTTTGTCTTGTTGCTGTCGTTTTTCTTGATCAGGTCAGGCTCGGCCTGGACGTGTTAAGAGTGAATGTTTTTGATTGTTAACAGTGTGTTTCCAGCAAGTTGACAATTGGGCGGGTACTGTGCTATCGGTTGTCCCCGAGGTGGTATATGAATATGCGAAATTTTGTGCAGAGTATGACTGAAAAAGTGCTGGTGGGAGGTGTTCTTGCCCCTGATGATCTACTCAGTCTGTCGCAGGTCACTGGTTCCGATCTGCACCTGCTGTTTGCCGAGGCGTCCCGCATACGGGAGCGCTACAATGGCAGTGCGGTTTCGCTCTGCTCGATCATCAATGCAAAATCGGGCCGCTGTCCCGAGAACTGTGCTTTCTGCGCACAGTCGTCAGCACACACTACGAATGTTCAGGTATATCCTTTGGTGGATGAAAATGAGATTGTACGTTGTGCCAAAAACGCCGAGCTGAATGGCGCTCGCTGCTACGGAATAATTACCAGCGGGACCGGTATAAAACCTGGTGAGGAACTGGAGAAAATCTGCCGATCCCTGCAGCGGATTAAAGAGGAAACCTCTATTGAGTCGGCCTGCTCTCTGGGAATCATGGACTTCGATACGGCAGTACTGCTTAAGCAGGCCGGGATGGCGACGTATCACCACAACCTTGAAACCTCTCGCGGTTTTTTCCCATCGATATGTACAACACATGACTACCAGGACGATGTAGAAACGGTTAGCGCAGCCAAACGTGCCGGTCTCAAGGTCTGCTCTGGAGGTATATTCGGCTTGGGTGAGAGCTTTGCCCAGCGCATTGAGCTGGCCGAAACCCTGCGGGAACTGGACGTGGATACCGTGCCGATAAACTTTCTCAATCCAATGGAGGGTACCCGTTTGGCAGATGCCACCCTCCTGTCGCCTATGGAGTGCCTTAAAATTATCGCTATCTATCGTTTTATGCTGCCGGAAAAAAAACTTATGGTGTGTGGTGGCCGTGAAAAAAACCTGCGAGAGCTGCAATCGTGGATTTTTATGGTCGGCGCCAGCGGGATGATGACCGGCAACTATCTGACAACTCCGGGACGTCCGCCTGAGCAGGATCGGCAGATGCTGACCGACCTGGGGTTGACCATGGAGAGGTGTGTATGAGCAAGGGGATATTCGTAACCGGAACCGATACCGGGGTTGGCAAGACCATAGTGGCTGCCGCTTTGGCCCTGCTATTGCGGATGAGGGGTGTTAACGCAGGCGTAATGAAGCCAATAACCAGCGGTTGCCGTGAAGAGGATGGCGCTCTGGTTTCAGATGATGCTCTGTTGCTCTGCCAGGCAGCTGGTGTGTCCTGTAGCGATGATGTAGCGCCCTATTTGCTGCGTGAACCGCTAGCCCCGGCCGAGGCGGCAAAGATTGACGGCGTGAGGATCGATTTTGCCTGTATCAAGGAGTCTTATGACCGTCTGGCTGCTATTTATGATGTTGTAATTGTGGAGGGGGCAGGGGGGCTTATGACACCGCTGGCTGGTGGGCTACTGGTGGCGGATCTGGTCCGTACGCTTGATTTACCCTTGCTGGTAGTGGCGAGGCCTGCTCTGGGAACCATCAACCACACCGTGCTGACCTGCTTTGCCGCCCAACAGATGGGACTGGGCGTGGCCGGGGTGATCGTCAACAATTACCCGGTTTCACCAAATCTGGCCGAGCAAAGCGCCTCGCATCACATCGGTTCGCTGTGTGGTGCGCCGATCCTGGGGATCTGGCCGAACTGTGACAACATGGAGCAGATTGAAATCGTTGAATACCTGGCCGGGTGGTTGCACGCTCAAGCGGAGACCGCCATTGTGTTAAGGGAGTTGGGGCTGTGAACATGCATTCGACGGAACAGTTGCGGATATGGGATAAACAGCATGTGTGGCATCCATTCACCCAGATGCAGGATTGGGAGCAGGATGAGCCGATCGTCATTGTGCGGGGCGAGGGGTGCTGGTTGATCGACAGTGACGGCAACCGCTATCTGGATGGTGTGGCATCCATGTGGACCAATGTGCATGGTCACTGCCGTCAAGAGTTGAACGAGGCGCTCAAGGCTCAGGTTGACCTTCTTGAACACTCTACCTTGCTGGGGTTGGCCAGTGAGAAGAGCATTGTTCTGGCCCACCGGCTGGCTGAGATTACGCCGCCCGGCCTTAACCGTTTTTTCTATTCCGACAACGGCTCCACCGCAATGGAAGTGGCGGTCAAGATGGCCTTCCAGTACCAGGCGCATCTTGGCAGGCCGGAACGTAGCCGTTTCATAACCTTTCGTAATGCCTATCATGGGGATACCCTGGGTGCGGTCAGTGTGGGCGGCATCGACATCTATCACAGTACCTTCAGGCCACTCCTTTTTGAAACCATCCAGGCGCCGTCGCCTTATTGCTATCGTTGTGAGATGGGTTGTAACGATCCCGGGACCTGCGGAATGAAGTGCCTTGAAGCATTGGAGGCGCTCATGGCAGAGCATGCCGGTTCTTGCGCCGGACTGGTGATCGAGCCGCTTGTGCAGGGCGCAGGGGGGATGATTGTCCAGCCGCCCGGTTTTATTAGTGCGGTACGGGCACTGTGCGACCGTTATGATCTGCTGATGATAGCTGACGAGGTGGCCACCGGCTTCGGTCGAACAGGCCGGATGTTCGCCTGTGAGCATGAGGGGGTTGTACCGGACATCATGGCTCTCTCCAAGGGGATTGCGGCGGGGTACCTGCCGCTTGCCGTTACCGTTACGACAGAGAAGGTCTACGAGGCCTTTCTCGGGGAGTACGCGCAGCTAAAGACCTTTTTTCATGGTCATACCTTCACCGGTAATCCATTAGCCTGTGCCGTTGCCCTGAAGAGCCTGGATCTGTTTGAAAGCGACCGTCTGCTGGAATCCATGCAACCGAAGATAGCATTCTTGAAGGATCGTTTGAGCAACTTGACCGCTTTGCCCCATGTTGGAAATATTCGTCAATGTGGCTTGGCTGCCGGAATCGAGCTGGTAATGGACAAAGTGTCGCGCCACCCCTATCCGTGGGAACAGAAAACCGGTATACGTGTCTGTCTGGATGCCCGCAACCACGGCATTTTTTCTCGTCCATTAGGAAATACGGTAGTGATATTCCCACCATTGGCTATCTCGCTGGAGGAGTTAAAGCTGCTGATGGATGGCCTGGAACGATCAATACAGTTCGTTACCGGGGCTTGAAGCGCCGAATTTAAAATTGCATTTCCCGATGATTACAGATAATAAAAAGCAGGTTCGAGGCTTGGTAACCGATGACACAAGAAACCCGCATTCTTTTAATTGAAGACGATGATTCTGGACGTGAGTCACTGGAATTACTCCTGAGGGGCTCAGGGTATATCGTCGTCTCTGCATCCAGGGGTGAAGAAGCCCTTGCGATCATGGAGCAGGAGAGTTTTCATCTGATAGTATCTGATCTGTTCCTGCCGGACAAGAGCGGGATCGAGATATTGCAAAGCTCTCGACGGATATCCCCCGGAACAGAGGTAATCGTTGTCACGGGATATGCTTCTGCGGAAACAGCCGTCTCCGCGATGAAAGAAGGCGCCTTTGACTATATTACAAAGCCGGTTAATTTTGACGAACTCAGAATTGTTATCGCAAAGGCCCTGGAAAAACAGCAGCTCCTCTCTGAAAACGTATATCTGCGAAAACAGCTCCAGGATCGTTTTGAATTCAGCAATATCATAGGCAATTCGCCAGCCATGAAGACGGTCTTTGCCCGGATGTCACGCATCGTCAAGACTGATTCGACAGTACTTGTCACCGGTGAATCCGGAACCGGAAAAGAGCTGGTTGCAAGGGCGCTCCATTATAACGGGTCACGCAAAGACAAGCCCTTCGTTGCAGTCAACTGTGGGGCCATACCTGAATCGCTTTTGGAAACAGAGCTGTTTGGCCATGTTCGCGGCGCCTTTACCGGTGCAATCAAGGATAAGGCCGGCAAGTTCGAGTCCGCCAACTACGGCACTATTTTTCTGGACGAGATAGGCACCATGCCTCAGCAGTTGCAGACAAAACTTCTGCGGGTACTCCAGGACCAGATGGTGGAACGGGTCGGCTCAAATAATTCCGTTAAGCTTGATGTACGGGTCATATCAGCAACCAATCTGGATTTGGATCAGCAGGTTCGCCAGGGGAACTTTCGGGAAGATCTCTTCTATCGTCTCAATGTTATCCCGTTGCATCTGCCGCCACTTCGAGAGCGAAAACAAGATATCATGGCGTTGGTAGGGCATTTTCTTGAAAAGTACAGTCGCCTTATGGGACGATCACTCATGACAATCAGTAAACGGGCGCTGGAGGCGCTGGAAGAACATGCCTGGCCCGGTAATGTTCGTGAGTTGGAAAATATGGTTGAGCGTCTGGCCGCCCTTACTGAGGGGGATGTTATACATTTTGAAGATCTGCCGACAGGGATGTGCGGGCAAGCTGGAATCGCGGGTGATATCTGCCTGGAACTGACTGAGCAGGGCATTGATATGGTGGCAATAATCGTGGAAATAGAGCGTAAGTTGATCACCCAGGCGCTGGCGCTTTCCGGTGGCGTCAAGGCAAAGGCAGCTACGTTGCTTGGTATTAACAGGACCACACTTGTTGAGAAGCTCAGGCGGCTGAAAATCTGAGGTTGATATCCAGATGTGGAACTCCTACCGCGAGCGGAATATTATGCGGCGTACGCTCAACAGTGTATTTGGATTATTATTCACTTGCGGTGTTCTATGTAATACATATAGTTACGTTAAGTCGTAAAATTATTAATTTTTGTAAATGACGAAATGTGGGAAGATGAGCCTTTTCTACATATTAACGAGTTAAATCAGACAAAATAGAATCAACAGGAGGTGAAAATGGGACTGCTTGATTTGTTTAGCAAGCTGGTTGTCGAGCATGGTTCTGCCGAGGTGCAGAGCAAGCATATCGCGCTGTTCAAGGATCAACTTGCACTGGCGGATAAAAAATCGGTTCAACTTGAATCTGAGGTAGCAAGCCTCAAGAGTAAGCTTGAAAAGGCGGAATCTGACTTTCGTGAGTCTCAAGAAGAGAATGAAATACTGCGGGGCAAAATAAAGGAATACGAACAACCCACCGAACAACCTACGCATGATAACCTCCTTGACGGTACAAAGTTGGACATTCTGAAATTACTTTTCAAACAAGAAAAATTACAGATAGAACAGATTGCTCAAACATTAAATTTAGAAATTCAAGTCACTAAACTTCACCTTGGCGACCTCAGAAAAATGAAGTTTGTTCGTGATAGTTATCCAAGAACCAAATACATCAACCAAGTGATAACTGAGTGGTCTCTTTCCCAAGAGGGCATCCGATACGTAACTGAATAGAAATAACCAAACCAGGAGACCAACATGCAAAATAGACTCATGCGAATATTATTTATCTGCACCCTTATCCTCATGATGTACGATCTAGCAATTGCAGCAGAGAAGATATCTATTAACCAAATTGGAAGGTATCAGCTAATACAAGGCAAATTAACCTCTACTGATGGATCAGGTGATTATGTATCAACAGACGCCATGTATAAGTTGGATACGGTAACGGGTAAATTATATCTTTGTTATGTTTTTCAGTCGTCAAAGGCTTCTGAGAGTGGAAACGTAACGATGACAAGAACCTGCAATGACTTCGAACGGGTGTGGGAAACTACCCCCCAACCTGCAAAGCCAGCAATGAAATAATTTAACAAACGGCGGCAGACGGTCCGCGCTTCGCTTGCCGCTGCGCCTTACCACGTTGAACAAGGGAAAAGACATGATAAAGAAATTAATCTCAATCACCACAATCTTAGCGGGGAAGATGAGGGGTCGCGTCTCAACTCCTGACAAGCGGGGAAGATGAGGGGTCGCGTCTCAACTCCTGACAAGGGAAGGGCTAAGGGGACGTTGTTAAGTTGTCAAGCAACTGCCGCTATCTGTAGCTTGTAGGGTAAAGTCCGGGGGTAGAGTAGAG
>JBAYZR010000224.1:0-6232 GCA_041672425.1 Pedobacter sp.
TCTTTGCCGAGCGCCTAAAGGAAATATGAAATAAACCTCCGAGGTTTCACCTCAATATTTCCCTCAACTTGATCCTTCATATATTGCAGTTATGTTAAACATGATGGATTCCGTTACGGCTCACCCCTCACTATCACGCTATTTTTTTATTTTCCCCTTTACAATCAGACCATTACACCATCGGTATTCGCATGCCTGATCTGGCACGTTAGTTGTATTGTAACATCTTGGCAGAACATGGGCAGTTTCATGACTCTGCAAATTCAAGTTGTTATCTATACAGGTGGAGTCCCATGAATATACCTGACACCACACTGGAAATACTGACATTGGGCCGATTCAGCATTTCCATTGATGGAAAATTTGTTGTGACTGACTGGCCGGACGAAACATTAAAAGTGCTTTTCTGCTCATTGCTATCACCGCTGGATCTATACTTTACCTGGGACCGGATCTGCCGCTCCATATTGGGTGTACCAGAGACACTAACCAGCCGCCGCCAGCTGAAGGAGATCTTTATCCGGCCTCTCAACAGTTTTCTGATCAAGGAACTGGGTTTCAACCCTCTCATTATAGGACACGATAATATAAGAATAGACCCGCGGCGTATCCATCTGGATGCCCAAGAGTTTTACAACTCTGCCCTGGAAGGACTCAGGCTTTTGACCCTCGGCAACAATGCCGCGGCATACGAAAAATTCAGCACGTCTAATTTTCTCTATGTCGGCAATTATTTACCAGGAATGTATGGTAAAATCATTGAAAACACACGCAATGACCTGGAGGTACTTCACCGAAATGCGATAATTAACGATGTTCGGTGAGCTCAGTTTGTTTATATTATCCTCGGTGGCATCGGTTACCGGTTTTAGATTTGCCTCAATGGGATCCGTCATATATAACAGTTGTGTTAAGCATGGCAGATTCCGTTGACGGTTTTCAAATCTCCCACAAAGTACTCTCTCCATTTTTACCTGTAAAATCAAACCATTTCATCCACGGTATCCGCAGGTCTTCTCTGGCACGTTAGTTGCCTTTTATCTTAGTGCCAGGGAAGGGCCACTGTCGTGTTTTCTGCTGTTTTTGAGTTAATGAGTTAATATTTGTTCAAAGGAGGTGAGCCATGGAGAAGCAGTAAAAAGGAGTTCTAAGGGTTTAAAAATTCAGGTGGTTGAAAATTTGGCAGCAAATAAATTTATCATATCAAGGAGACATTATGAAAAAGACAAGTATTCTGTTCCTGCTTCTGGCAGTCGCTTTAATCGGTATCAGCTCCCCGGCATCTGCGGAGGAAGAGAAACCTTCAAACTACGTGATGCTCAAGGCGGGTATATATTCGCCCAGCACGACTTTCGACCTTGACAACTACAATGGTGGCAGTACGACTAGCTTTGACAGCAAGACCGGATTCGCCGGCGAGGTTGCAGTCGGCCATTACTTCCTACCGATGTTGGCCGTGGAACTGGGAGGCGGATATTTTGAGAGCAATGGCTCACCAGCGGCAGGAGTCGGCGAAACGAAGTTGAAAGTTGTACCACTGATTGCAACCGCAAAAGTGTTTCTTCCAATCGGGATATTCGAGCCATATGGTTTGGCCGGAATCGGGGCATATGTTACCGACCTGGACGTTGACGGCAATAGTGATAATTTTCATGGTTCCACGAAAGTCACCTATGGATTTCACGCTGGAGCCGGCTTTAACATTAATTTCAACAAAAACATATTCGCGGGTCTTGAAGGAAAATACCTCTGGGCAGAGCCTTCATTCGGCGGCAATCATATCAAGCTGGACGGATTTGTTACGACCGCAGATATCGGATACAGGTTTTGAGAGTAAATAAACTTCACTAACCCAATAAACAGAATATGTGCGTTAATATTTTTTCTGTTCAAAACAACAGATACTATTTCCAACTTACCAAGGAGAAATACATGAAATCCAGCACGAAGGATCAGGCGGAAGGCAAGTTTCACGCTGTAAAGGGTGCAGCCAAGGAGATCGTTGGTAAACTAAGCGATAATCCAGAGTTGGAAGATGAAGGCACTGCTGAAAAGATTGCCGGTAAAGTTCAGGAAAAGATCGGTCAGGTCGAGAAGGTTTTGAATAAATGAACCATCATCAAAGGAGAACGTGCAATGAAAACAAACTATTTGATATCAAAAATATTGACTGTAGCAGCCCTGCTGGCGGTCAGCGTTCCTGTAATTGCTGCAACCATGGACAGCCGCATCGAATCATCTGCAAAGCAGTCGTATGTGTTCAAGACCTACCTTAATGGTGATGATATCAATATTCAGTCCAAGGACGGCGCTGTCACGTTGACGGGGACGGTTCTCGAAGAATCCCACAAATCATTGGCACAGGAAACAGTAACAGAACTCCCCGGTGTTGTAAGCGTGAGCAACAAATTGGAAGTCAAAGGTGAGGCCTCCGGCAAGAACTCGGATGCGTGGCTCCTCACAAAATTAAAAACCACGCTACTGTTTCATCGTAGCGTAAGCACAACAACCAAGATTGACGTTACAGACGGCATCGTGACCCTGCGCGGTGATGCTGCCAGCCAGGCGCAAAAGGAATTGACGACTGAATATGTTAAAGATGTTGATGGAGTCAAAGCCGTCAAAAATGAGATGACCGTGTCTGATACGTCAGAAAAAAAACAAACCTTAGGTGAAAATATTGATGACTCTTCCATCACCGCTCAGGTCAAGATGACGCTGCTGTATCACCAC
Organism: Pedobacter sp.; assembly: GCA_041672425.1. Lineage (GTDB taxonomy): Bacteria > Desulfobacterota > Desulfuromonadia > Geobacterales > Pseudopelobacteraceae > JACPFJ01. The sequence continues at coordinate 2,734 of JBAYZR010000224.1, forward strand.
TCGACCAGCGCCCTCAATACCAAGGTCACCACGAAGGATGGTGTGGTTACATTGGATGGCAAGGCCAGCAACGAAGCTGAAATTAAACTGGCCACCAAGCTCGCCAACGACGTAAACGGTGTGAAAAGTGTAAAGAACGAGATGACCATCAAGTAGTCCGGTCCAGTGCCAAATATGCTGTATAAACACTGCCGACTGGAGTCGGCAGTGTTTATGAATAAACCATAAGTCAGCTCAGGAAAGCAGGCATCGACATCCGCTCCACACCCAACATCAGGATTTTGAACTAAAACCTTAAAAGAGCCTCCTACGACGAATATTTCATTCATTTTCCTCTTGCCATTTTAAGTAGTCGTGATAGAATGCTCAAAAATTAGGCATTCCTGAACTCTATATTTCCCCCCGCTGTTACCATTCTGTGTGCATAATGTTGAAACCATTAAATATTGGTGGCCTTACCCTGGCGCACAACGTTGTGCTTGCCCCTTTGGCTGGAATTACCAACCTCCCATTCCGCATCCTTTGCCGCCGTGAGGGGGCAACACTCGCATTCACCGAAATGGTCAGTGTGAACGGACTGGTGCGGGAGGGAGCCAAGACCCTTGCTTTGTTGAAAAGTTGCCCAGAGGATCATCCTTTGGGCATCCAGCTCTTCGGGGATACACCTCTACAGCTTGCCGAGGCGGCCCGCATGGTGGAGGGCTACGGTGATTTGCTGGACATCAACATGGGTTGCCCGGTGCGCAAGGTTGTTGGTACCGGTGCAGGCAGCGCCTTGTTGCAGGAACCGCTCAAGATTGCAGCCATCATCCGGTCGGTACGGGCAGCAACGTCACTCCCGTTAACGATCAAGATTCGCTCTGGCTGGCACTGCGGTGATAACCGTTTTCAAGAGATCGGTAAAATTGCCGAGGCAGAGGGGTGCGATGCCATTACCCTGCACCCCCGCAGCCGCTCACAGATGTTCGAAGGCCACGCCAACTGGTCACATATCGCAGACCTCAAAAATTGCGTGTCCATTCCGGTTATTGGCAGTGGCGATCTGTTCACGCCCCAGGAGTGCTTCCGAATGCTTACCGAGACCGGTTGTGATGGGGTTATGGTGGCCCGTGGCGCATTGGGCGCCCCCTGGATTTTCAGGCAGGCGCTCGAACAGGAACAGCGTGGTACGGTAACCCTGGTCGGCAATGTTGAACGTTCTGCTACTATTCGACAACATCTGGAGTTGTATGCCAGGGAGTATGGTGATGCCGTGGCAGTGCGGGAAATGAAAAAACATATCGGCTGGTATGCCAAAGGTTTCGCTGGCGCCGCAGACATTCGCCGCGATGCCAATGGAGCTGCTTCCATGGCTGATATTTATGCACTTACAGAAAGGATTGGTAAGATTCCCGATGCGCATTATCCCATCAACTGATATGGTAGACAATATTCAAGGCTCCATGGGAGAATACTACGCTACGGTAATAGATAGCGTTGGTGACGGGGTGATCGTTGTCGGACGGGACGGAGTGATCACACTTTGCAACCCGGCAGCCGAGGAGATTACAGGCTTTTCACGACGGCAGTCACTCGGGGCTCTCTTTGCAAAGCTCTTTTCGCAGGAAACTACCCTCGTGGAGATGGTCGCCAAGACCATCTCCACCGGAATCGCCATTTCGGATCATGAGAATGTCGTGGTACGCTCAACCGGCAAGGTCAAGCCGGTGGCGGTTACATGTTACCCGCTGATATTGGACAACGGCGAAAATATCGGCGCTATCCTGACCCTCAAGGACATCACCTATATCCGCGAGTTGGAAGCGGCGGTTCGCCAGGCCGACCGGCTCTCCACACTGGGAACCCTGGCGGCCGGCTTGGCCCACGAGGTAAAGAACCCACTGGGGGGAATCAAGGGGGCGGCCCAGCTCCTTGAGCGTGAGTTGAGCGAAGGAAGCGATATGCGCGAGTACACGCGGGTCATGATCCGCGAGACGGAACGCATAGACCACATCATGCGCGAGTTGCTGGAATTGGCATCGCCACGGGGGCTTACGCACACGCCTGTCAATCTGCACAAGGTATTGGGTGATATTCTGCTGCTACAGAAACAAGCAGTGGCAGGGCGTGACATATCCTTTGTCAAACATTTTGATCCAAGCATTCCAGCCATTATGGCGGATGAGTCGATGCTGACGCGTCTGTTTCTAAATCTGATCCGCAACGCCATTGACGCCATGGGCGAAACCGGACAGCTGACCGTGGTCACACGGGTGCTTTCGGATTACCGCATGACCCAGAATGAGCGGCATTCCCGCATGGTGGCCGTGGAGGTCGCTGATGACGGCCCTGGCATACCACGGGAGGATCTGGAAAATATCTGGACCCCGTTTTTTAGCACCAAATCCAGCGGCACCGGGCTGGGACTAACCATCTGTCACAAAATAGTGGCTGAACACCGTGGTATGATAAAGGTGGATTCCGAGTATGGGCACGGTACGAGGTTTACGATATTGTTACCGCTGGTACAATAAACTCTAACAACTCAACAACTGAGGTCTATATGTCACTTACACGAATTCTGGTAGCCGACGACGAAGAGAGCATGCGCTGGGTACTTTCCAAGGCCCTTAAACGGAAAGGATTTAGCGTTGATCTGGCTCATGATGGTCGTCAAGCCCTGTCCCTTATCCAGGAAAACAGCTATGACCTGGCCATCCTTGACATCAAGATGCCCGGCATAAACGGCCTTGATCTGCTGGATCGCGTGCGCGAAATGAAAAATGATCTGCTGATAGTGATCATGACCGCAGAGGCCAGCATGAAAAATGCCGTGGAGGCCATGAAGCGCGGGGCATACGACTACATCACCAAGCCCTTCGACCTGGACGTGATCGATGCCATCATCGAAAAGGTCGAACGGGCACGGGAGATTGCCGGGCAGGTCACGATGCTCAAGCATGAGCTCAAGGATCGTTACCAGGTTGAGAAAAACATCATCGGCAATTCACCTGCAATGCGTGAGATCTACAAGACCATTGGCAAGGTGGCGGTCAGCGACGTAACCATCCTGATCCAGGGAGAATCGGGTACCGGCAAGGAGTTGGTGGCGCGAGCCATCCACTTCAACTCGGGGCGGCTCGGCAAGCCTTTTGTAGCCATCAATTGTGCCGCCATACCTCGTGATCTGCTGGAAAGCGAACTGTTCGGCTCTGAAAAGGGCGCCTATACAGGATCCACTGATCGTAAGCAGGGGAAGTTCGAGCAGGCCAATCTGGGTACGATTTTTCTGGACGAGATCGGCGATATGCCGCTGGATCTACAGGCAAAAATCCTGCGAGTCCTCCAGGAACAGGAGGTAACCAGAATCGGTGGTACCCAGAATATCCCGGTGGACGTCCGCATCGTGGCGGCAACCAATCAAGAACTGATGGAAAAGGTACGCCAGAAGGAATTCCGCGAGGATCTGTACTATCGTCTGAATGTTGTGCCCATCAACCTTGTCCCACTGCGGGAGCGT
>JBAYZR010000225.1:0-6154 GCA_041672425.1 Pedobacter sp.
GCATCGGCGGAACATGTCAACCCTGTAATAACACAGAGTAACGGAGCAACAGAGAAGAGTAAAACTTTTTTCCCTTTCCACTTCCGCTTCAGCCAACCACCCATGTCATCCATATAGGTGTACATGACCGGCACTACCAGCAGGGTCAGCAGGGTCGAGGTCAACAGCCCCCCCACCACGGCGCGGGCCATTGGGGCGCGCCCCTCGGCGCCGGCGCCAAGAGCCAGGAAGAGTGGCATCATGCCGAAGATCATGGCCAGGGTGGTCATGATGATCGGTCGCAAACGGGTGCGACCTGCCAGGATGACCGCCTCGCGTCGGCCCATGCCATCCCGGAACTGCAACACCTTGGCATAATCCACCAACAGGATGGCGTTCTTGGTCACCAGACCCATTAGCATGATCAGGCCGATCAGGCTCATGATATTAACCGTATCACCGGTAATCTTAAGCATCCCGGCCATGCCGACAATGGAGAGTGGCAACGACAGCATGATCGCCAAGGGCTCAAAGAACGATTCGAACTGTGCCGCCAGTATCAGATAGACGAACAGCACCGCCAACAACAGCGATTCCCCCATGTATCCGAAGGATTCAGCCATATCCTCGGCCTCGCCCGACAGGTTTACGGAGTAGCCGGGCGGCATATTGATACGCTTGGAGGCTGCCTCGACATATTTGGCAGCCGTACCGACCGGCAGCTTGTCCAGGTTGGCGGAAACAGTGACCTGGCGGGCCAGATCACGACGATTGATCTCGCTAGGCGAAGCAGCCACCACGGTGCTGGCCAGGCTGGAGAGCGCTATCAGTTTGACCCCACCGTTACCGTCGGCTACGGAAACCTTCAGGTCCTGCACTTGTGTCGGATTCTGTCGCAAACGCTCAGGTAGGCGCACCCGCACATCCACAGCGTCGCCATCTTCATCCTCGTAGGTCGAGATCGCTTCGCCCCCCACCAGTCGACCGGCTACGCTGACAATATCATTGGTGGTTACCCCGACCGACAGGGCCTTGTCACGGTCCACCCGCATGCGGTATTCCGGGATATCGTTCTCCAGTGTCATGGAGAGATCGACGATCCCCGGCGCTTTGTACAGTTCCTCCTTTAACCGTGCGCCAAGCTGTTTGAGGATCGTCAGGTCGTCACCCTTGAGATTGACATTAAGCGGCTTCTGCGTTCCGCCGATCTGCCCCACCTCCTCAATGGAGAAGGTGATCCCGGCCACCTTCCGGAGCCGTTCCCGCACCTCGCGCTGTAGAATGAACTGGTTCTTTTTGCGCTCCTTACGCTCCTTGAGTTTGACATACAGCAGTCCGTCGCGCACCGTACCGCTATCCCCGGCTCCGATGGTGGCATAGGTATGGTCAACCTCATCTGCTACCATGACCGCTGCTAAAACGGCCTTCATCCGGTCCTCGGTTTCGGCCATGGATGCGTCCGGCGCAGTTTTGAAGGAGACCTGGAACTCCCCTTTATCCTCGGGCGCCATAAAGGATGACTCCAGTGTGCTGAAGATCATGATCCCGGCCACAAAGGATGCAAACGCCAGGGCCATGACCGTCTTGCGATGATCCAGGGCCCAGCCGATGGCAGTACGGTAGCGGTCGGCAGACCGGTCAAACCAGTTGTTGAACCGCTCAAGATAGCGGGCTATCCCTTTGCGCTTGCCCTGCAGATGGATGGAGGGGTCATGCCAGCGGGAGGAGAGCATCGGGTCGAGGGTGAAGGAGACGAACAGTGAGACCAGCACGGCAAAGGCTACGCTGATACCGAACTGGTAAAAGAAACGCCCCACTATCCCCTTCATGAAGGCTACCGGGATGAATACGGCCACGATCGACATTGAAGTGGCAAAGACCGCCAGGCCGATCTCGGATGTGCCGAAGCGAGCCGCCTCCATATGGTCCTTGCCCATCTCCAGGTGGCGTACGATGTTCTCGCGGACGACGATGGCATCGTCGATCAGCATCCCGATAGCCAGAGAGAGGGCCATAAGGGTCATGACGTTGAGGGTCATGCCCATGGCATTCATGACGATGAAGGAGGAGATGACCGATATCGGCAGCGTCACACCGGTGATAACGGTGGAACGCCAGGAGTTGATAAAGCAGAACACGATCAGCACCGTAAGTATCCCGCCGATGATCAGGGTCTCCTTGACGTCGGCCAGCGACTCGCGGGTCATGATCGAACCGTCGCGCACAAGGCTGATTGTAACGCCGGGCGGCATCTCCTTCTGTACCCTGGCCATAACCTTTTTGACCGAATCCACCAACTCAACCTGGTTTCCGCCCGATTGTTTATAGATATCCAGGCCGATGGCCGGTTGACCATTGATCAGGGCCAGCTTGCGCCGTTCCTCAATGCCATCTGTGACCTGTGCCACCTCACCCAGGGTGATCGGGCGACCATTGCGCTGGGCAATGGTCATTCGGCTGTACTGATCAGCGCGGTCCGGTTTTCCTTCGATCCGCAGTGGATACTCGGATTGCCCCTTGGTAATGCGCCCCAGCGGTGTATTGGTGTTCTCGGACCTGATACCGTTCACCACGTCGTTTACCCCCAGACCGAGGGAATCCAGACGTACAGGATCAAGATCAACGTTGATCTCGCGCTTCTGTCCGCCGACCATCTCCACCTTCCCCACGCCGGCCACGCTCTCGAAGCGCTTCTTGACACGTTTTTCCACCAGAGTGGTCAGTTCGCGGGGAATCAGGGTGCTGGACTGCACCGCCAGAGCCGCGATCGGTGCGGCGTTGAAGTCCAGCTTCTGGATGATCGGTTCCTCAATGCCGCTCGGAAGACTGCCACGAATCGACGAAATCTTGGCACGCACCTCCTGGGCGCAATCGTTGACCTTTTCCTCAAGACGGAACTCAACCACCACAGTGGAGACGCTCTCGCGCGAGGTGGAGAAGACATGCTTGACACCGGCTACCTGATTGACCGCCTCCTCGATGCGCTTGGAAAGCTCCCGCTCCACCGTCTCCGGTGAGGCGCCAGGAAAGACCGTGACCACGGAGATTACCGGGAATTCCACATTGGGAAACATCTCGACCGAAAGGCGGCGATAGGAAAAGATGCCGAGCACAACCAGGGCCAGAATCATGACCGTAGCAAAGATCGGACGTTTGATGGATGTGTTGGATAGGATCATTGTAGTGCGATTTCCTTTTGGCCTTTGCCGAATATGCCCCTCTGTGCGCCCGACAGATCCAATTCCCCTTCTGCAAAAACCCGGATCACACCGAACTCGCCGTCGTAGCCTGGTTGCCGGATGACCCGACCGCTCCGCATGCGGCTGATGGCCTCACCCAAAAGCGGCGCCTGTTGGCTGATCTCCTCCAGCGGGGTGTGCAGCAGCAGATTGAACTCCGATCCGAAACAGGCGATGGTCATGGCGTACTGCCGCATGACCTCCTTGGAGGCAGGTCCGACCCCGATGATCTCGGACAGCACCTCGGGCAGTGGGATCAGGCTGAAGACCTCGGGCGCATCGGGAGCAAACAGCGGCTGCTGACGGTCGGCCAGTTCCATTACCCGATGATGAACGCCAACGGTAAGCGGCTTGTTGCAGACCGGGCAGAGCAGGCTCAAGCGACGGGTTTCAACCGGATCGAGGCAGATCTTGCAGGCGCGGTGACCGTCAAAATGATATTTGCCTTCCTCGGGGAAAAATTCCACCGTACCGCGGAATGTTCCCCGTCGGTTGCCCCGGATGGCGTCCCGCATGGAAAAGAAATCCAGGCCGGTGGAGAACAGGTTGGCCTCTCGCCCCAATTTCCCCGGCGAGTGGCAGTCCGAGTTGGAGATCAGGGAAAAATGGTCCAGGCCCGTGATCAGGCGATTCATATACGGATCGGAGGAAAGCCCGGTTTCCAGGGCGAAGACATGCTCTGTCAGGTCGCCGAAGCACTCCTCAATGTCGTCGAAGCCGGAACGTGAACCGAACAACGAAAACCAGGGGGTCCAAATATGGGCCGGTACCAGAAAACCTTCCGGCGCCTCTTCCAGGAGGATCCCTAGTAGATCGCGGCTGTCCAGTCCCAGAATAGGGCGACCGTCAGAGGCAATGTTGCCGATGCCCGCCAGCCTGATGTTGATCCGCTCGGCCGAGGCAAAGTCCGGCACGTAGAGCAGGTTATGTACCTTGCGTACCTTGCCGTGACGCTTGTAGATGCTGCTCACCTCGGCCGATAGCAGAAAGCGTACCGTTGCGGCAGGCAACGGCGCCCCCGGCAGAAGTGAGCTGATCGCAGCTTCGTCCTTCAGCCGGAAAAGCCCCGGTTCGGCCGGTTCCAGCTCAGCCTTAAGCTGCCTGAACCAGCCGGGATGTGTAAAATCTCCCGTGCCAAGCACACAAATCCCCTTGATCCGCGCCCAGGCTGCCAGGCCGGTCAGAGTGCTCGTTGGACTGGTAGCCCGGGAATAAGGGGAGTGGATATGCAGGTCGGCAACGTAATCCATGGATTATTTCCCTGCCGCGGACATAACCACCCGGTCGCCATCCTTGAGGTTGAAACCACCGCGGACAACATACTGCTCGCCCTGCTTGAGCCCCGCTGCTATCTCGATCATTTCTCCACTGACCGTTGCGGTACGGATGTCGCGCCTGCGGGCCAGGCCGTTCTTCACCACGAACAGGGTTCCTTTTCCGGCAACCAGATCGAGTCCGGCAATGGCGCTGCGCGGTACCTGCAGAACGCCGCTCCGTTTGCCGGTGACAATGCGCCCCTTGGCAAACAAGCCACCCTTGAGCAACTCCGGAAGATTGCGTACCTCGGCAATGACCCTGAGGGAACGGTCCACTGAACTCAGTTCGGGATTGATAAACATGACCTTGCCGGTAAAGGTCTTGCCCGGCATCGAATCTACCGTGAACTCCAGCGGCTGGCCTACCCTGATCCGGGCCGAATCAACAGATGATACCGTGACGGTCAGGTTGAGCAAACGATTGTCAACAATGCGGAAGATTGGTTTGGCCGCTGCCGCATCACTGGCAAGATCACCCACATTCACATTCCGCAGTGCCACAACACCATCAATGGGTGACACTACCAAGCCCTTTGCCATGCGGGCTCGGGTCTGTCGCACATCCTCTTCTGAAACACCTATCTGCGCACGGGCCGCCTCTACTCGGGACTCATCCGCCTCCAGCTCACTGCGGGCATCGTCCAGGGCCTGCTGGGTAGCCAGGCCGGACTCTTTCAATTTGATTATCCGCGCCAGCTCCCGCTCAGCCCGGTTAGCCGCCACCTGGGCCTGCGCCAAACCGGCTTTGGCCGATGCCACCCCGGCCTCTGCCCGCCGGGCAAGCGCCTCGCTCTCGGCAACATCGATACGGACCAGAGCCTGCCCCTTATTGACCCGAACCCACTCTGTCACGAAAACCTGTTTCACCAAACCAGGAATCTGGGTCTTGATATCAACGGAGAACTTGGGTTCCAGGCTGCCGGTCACCTCAATGCCGTCAGTCAGCTCAGAGGTTACCGCTTCTGCCGCATCTACGGCTACTGGTGGTTTTGCAGCATGTTCCGATTTTTTTCCGGCATCATTGCTGCAAGCACTGATGCCGACGGCGATAATCACCGTAATTATCTTTACTGCCAAATTTTGCATCTCATACTCCTTGCTTCCTGTAAAGCTGATACATACTAAGCATGTTCATGCCCTTTGCGCGGCAATGCCATCAAAAACAAGTTTCATCCGCACCATAGCTGAAAAAAGCGCACGATGCAAACCTGAGAATCGTCTGGGACATGATCTCAAAAGCGGCCAAACAGTAATCATGGCAAGCAAAAGAACCTATTCGGCGTAATGAGTTGACAAGGCAGGCGGGCAAGCTTTAAGTTATGAGACTCTGAGGCCTGCATGATCAATAGTGACAAACTCAAGCAGCAATTCAAGGAAATCCTTTCTCTGGATGCCCATCCCGGCCATATTGCCGCCGGTTTTGCTGTGGGCGTTTTCATCAGTTTTACCCCATTCTTCGGGCTGCATACCCCCTTGGCCATTGCCCTGGCCTTTATCTTCCGTCTTAACAAATTGACCTGCCTGACCGGAGCCTGGGTCAATACACCCCTGACCGTTGTGCCGGTTCTGGCGGCCAGCTACAAATTGGGACGGGCGCTTCAGGGCAAATCCATAAAAGAG
>JBAYZR010000226.1:0-6151 GCA_041672425.1 Pedobacter sp.
CAGGCAAAATAACAAAAACATTTTCAACTGTCAATAACTTTTTATAGGCAAAAATCCTTTTCTGAATAATCTGAAAAACTTCCACCGCAAAAGGAACACGTCTTTTAACACAAACAATTTCAAGTTGTCAAAATAAAAAGTTTGTGTTGAATAAACCATTCGTGCTGCTTGACGATGCCGTGCACGACAGCAAGGCTCAGTCCGGCGCCTTTGCCGGTTTCCTTGGTAGTGAAGAACGGCTCGAAGATATGATTTCGCGCCATCAAAAAACCTCGTAAAATCCATATGTTCCAAGTTGGTGTACTTTCATGAGATTTGTAGAGCCGCGAGTTTCAATCGGAATTCCCATTGTAATCACAATCAGATCGCCATTATGAAAACCTGTTGCCAAAAGTTTTTTCTCCACCTCATTGATTTGCTGGTCGGTATTCTCCATTATGCCGACCCCGGTACAGTGTACTCCCCAGTATATTGAAAGCCGACGACGAATAACCAGCGAAGCGGTAAATGCAAGAATCGGTGTTGATGGGCGAAAGGCTGAAATCAGGGCGGCAGTGCCGCCTGACCGGGTAAATACCACAATTGCCTTTGCCTTGAGTGAGGCTGCGGTGCGGCAAGATGATTCTGCAACAGCCTGGGCTACTGTTGAAACCGATCCCTTAGGAACTACGCTATCAAGGAAATCCGTATCTTCGACATCTTTGGCAATACGGACCATTGTCTCAACCGATTCTATCGGATAATCGCCTGACGCCGTTTCCGCCGAAAGCATGATCGCATCGGTACCATCGACAATGGCATTGGCAACATCTGATGTTTCTGCCCTGGTTGGCCGCGGGTTACGGATCATCGAGTCCAGCATCTGGGTAGCGGTTATGACTGGTTTGCCTGCCTTGTTGCAGGCCTGGATGATCTTTTTCTGATAGATCGGAACCTTTTCCGGTTCAATCTCGACCCCCAGATCACCACGCGCCACCATGACGGCATCGGTCACTTCAAGGATCTTTTTGAAGTTGCGCAAAGCCTCCGGCTTCTCAATTTTGGCAACAACCGGTGTATCTTTTCCTTTTGCAGCAATAATCCTCTTGATCTGTACAATATCCCCGGCAGTACGCACAAACGAAAGTGCAATAAAATCAACATCTGCTTCAAGTGCAAAATCAAGATCAATCAAATCCTTTTCGGTAAGACAGGGCGCGGAAACGTTCACTCCCGGCAAATTGATCCCTTTGTTGTTTTTAAGAAGTCCGCCGGTAACAACCTGACAACGCACCCGTTCACCCTGAAGCCCAATAACCTTCAACTCCAACAGGCCGTCATCCAGCAAGATTCGCGAACCGGTATGCACATCGTGCGGCAGAGATCGATAAATTGTCGGAATGACGTTGTCACTGCCAAGCACGTCATCAGTGGTAATGACAACTTCCTGCCCCTTGACAAGCGCCATCCCCTCTCCCGCCATTTTACCGGTCCTGATCTTCGGGCCCTGAAGGTCACCAAGGATACCAACCTGACGACCCAACTTATCCGACACTTGTCTGATAATGTGGATCAGTTCCAGCTTCCGGGAATTTTCACCATGCGAGAAGTTCAGCCTGAATATATCAACCCCGGCCTTAAGCAATCTTTGAATCATTTCCGGCGATGAACTTACCGGACCGATAGTTGCCACAATCTTGGTTTTCCGGTTTGACTTTGACATCAAAACTCCTTCAATGACGATTCTGTTTCACAAAATTCAGAGTACCACCCGCCAGAAGTTCCTGACGTTGACGGTCGGAGATCTCCAGTAATGTGGTAACCTCCCTACCATTGACAAACACCGGAATTTCACTGGCGCCGCTCTCAACAAGACGCCGTAAATCAGGAAATGAAACCTGATCCCCCTGATCGAAAAGATCTATCTCAGCCGGATTTTTGAAAACCAGCGGCAATATGCCGAAGTTAACCAGATTAGCCATATGGATGCGAGCAAAGCTCTTGGCGATCTTGGCACGGATGCCCAAATAGCGTGGCGCGATAGCCGCGTGTTCACGTGAAGAGCCCTGTCCATAGTTCTCTCCGCCAATGATAATGCCATTCCCTGCTTTCTTTGCACGCGCAGGAAAGTCCGGATCAACCTGTTCATATACATGCTCGCTTATCGCGGGAATATTACTGCGCAATGGCAACACCTTGTTACCGGCCGGCATGATGTGATCGGTCGTGATATTATCCCCCACCTTTAAAACCACTTCAGCCAGCAAAGTGTCGGGAAGCGCCTCGAAATCAGAGAGGGGGATGATATTCGGTCCTGTTTTAATTTCGATTGAAGCAGAATCATCCAGGGGAAATATGATGCCGGAATCATCCAGAAGGTATTTCTTCGGGTTCTGCACCGCCGGATAGGACTTTAGCTCTCCCAATTTGCGCGGGTCGGTAATGACACCGTAAATACCGGCTGCGGTGGCTGTTTCCGGCGAGCAGAGATAAACATTGTCATCCTTGGTGCCGCTTCTGCCCGGAAAATTGCGTGGAAAGGTGCGCAACGAAACCTGATTGGTTCCGGGGGCCTGCCCCATGCCGATGCACCCCAGGCAACCGGACTGATGAATAATCGCTCCGGCCATCAGCAACGTGACAATACCTCCCTGATCAGCAACATTTTCGAGCGCCTGGCGGCTGCCGGGATTGATGTGAAACGACACATTTGATGAGATACGCTGCCCCTCCAGAATCCGGCAGACAGTCATCAGGTCGCGGAAGGAGGAGTTGACCGAACTCCCCACCAGCACCTGGTCCACCTTGATCCCCTCCACCTCGCGGACCAGTACCACGTTGTCGGGTGAGGATGGGCAGGCGATCAGAGGTTCCATGGTGGAGAGATCGATTTCGTCGTACTCATCATATGTTGCGCCTTCGTCCGCAGCTAACGGCGTCCAACATTCTCCCCTCCCCTGCGAAACCAGAAATTCCCGAGTCCGTTCGTCAGATGGAAAAATGGAGGAGGTAGCCCCAAGTTCGGCGCCCATATTGCCAATAGTGGCCCGGTCGGTGGCCGACAGGTTCCCCACGCCGGGGCCGTAATACTCAATAACCTTGCCGATCCCCCCCTTAACGGTATGCCGCCGCAACATCTCAAGAATCACGTCCTTGCCTGAAACCCAATCCGGTAACGTTCCTGTCAGTTTGACTCCCATCACCTTCGGACAGAGAAGATTAAAGGGGTGTCCGGCCATGGCCAGCGCCACATCCAGTCCCCCGGCGCCTATGGCCAGCACCGAGATACCGGCTGCGGTCGGGGAATGTGAATCTGCCCCCAGAAGCGTTATACCTGGAACCCCGAAACGCTCCAGATGGACTTGGTGAGAAACACCGTTACCCGGCTTTGAGAGATGTACGCCGAACTTCATGGCCGCCGATGTCAGAAAAGCATGGTCATCGGCGTTTTTGTAGTCGGTCTGAAGCAGGTTATGGTCGATGTACTGCGCTGCGAGACCAACCTTCACCCGTGGCAGTCCCATGGCGATGAACTCCAGCATGGCCATGGTGCCGGTGGCATCCTGCAACAAGGTATGATCTATACGGATGGCAATCTCTTTGCCGGGAATCAACTCTCCTTCAACCAGATGAGCTTCCAGTATTTTTGTTGTCAGGTTTTTTAACATTGCAGACTCCTCTCTTCTTTTTCTTCTCATTATACATCAATTTTCTCTTTTTCTCGTTTCCTCGTGGTTTTTCTCGTGACGAAGCTGAGGGGTGAGTGAATCAGGCATGTATCGCCTCTTTATGAACATCCAGAGCTGCCTCCTTGATGGCCTCGGGAAGTGTTGGATGAGCATGGCAGGTCAGGGCAATATCCCGCGCCGTTCCACCAAAACTCATCACAGCCACTGCCTCGGCAATCAGGTCTGACGCCCGCGGCCCGACAATATGCACCCCGAGAACACGATCTGTTTCTGCATGGGCCAGAATTTTTACGAAGCCCTCCGTCTCACCCATGCAGCGAGCCCGCCCGAGAGCTGCAAAATTGAAGCGCCCGCTCCGGTAGGTAATACCGGCCTCCTTGAGCTGTTCCTCTGTCTGCCCCACACTTCCTCCCTCCGGCCAAGTATAGACTACTCCAGGGATATACTCATATTCCACAACCGAGTTCTGTCCCGCCATCCGCTCCACGCAGGCCACTCCTTCCTCGGAAGCCTTGTGCGCCAGCATCGGGCCAGGCACAAGATCCCCAATGGCATAGACACCGGGAACAGATGTTTGGTAATCGATATTGATTGCCACCCTCCCCTTTTCATCCAACAAAATGCCAAGCTCCTCCAGTCCCAATCCGGCAGTCAACGGACGACGGCCAACAGCCACCAGTACCTTGTCACAGTCGATCTCCTCGCTGCCGGTACCAGCATTAAACTGGACAATTGCCTTGGAGCCGAGCCTGCGCACACCTGTTATGCGCGTTGCCAGCTTGAACTGTATACCCTGCTTGCGCAGTGATTTATAAAGTGTGTCCGCCGCCTGCTGGTCCATGCCAGGCAAAATTTTGGGCAACATCTCCATAACAGTCACCCGTGCCCCCAACCGCCGCCAGACCGAGCCCAACTCCAGGCCGATGTTACCACCTCCGGCAACAACCAAATGATCTGGAATCACTTTGAAGCAGAGCGCATCCTTGGAACTGACCACTATCTGGCCATCAAATGGAATACCAGGCAGCGCGGTCGGCTCACTACCGGTTGCCAACAATATGCGTGTCGCCAAGACAGTCCGGGTTGATATCGAAGCTTCCAATAGATTTTGCTGCCCTTCCGGCATAAGCGGAGGAACAATCTGCTTTACCTCGACCTGATGCTGACCGGAAGCATCCTTGCCTTTGAGAGACGCCGTGCCATGAATCCGCTCAATCCCATTCTTTTTGAAAAGATAGGCGATGCCATCGGTCAGCTTCCTGACCACATCATCCTTGCGAAGCATCATCACATCCAGGTCAAGACGCGGCGTGTCAATAGCGATGCCATGCAATGCAAACTTGTCACACGCCAACGCAAACAACTCGCTGGAGTCCAGCAAGGCCTTGCTGGGAATGCAGCCTTCATTCAGACAGACGCCACCCAATGTGGCGCGTTTATCCACCACCGCCACCTTCATCCCCAACTGCGTTGCCCGGATAGCGGCCACGTAGCCCCCAGGCCCGGCGCCTATGATGATCAGGTCATAATTATTCGGTTCCGGCATATTTATCCTCCGTAGGGGCGGCCCCATGTGGCCGCCCGAGACAGTGGCCGCCCAAAGACAGTAACCACATGGGGCCTCAAAAACAGGGCAACCACATGGGGTTGCCCCTACATTTATTCCTCACCCCTCCAGCAGCAGTTCCTCAGGCTCCTCAATATACTCCTTGACCTTTTTCAAAAAATTAACCGCCTCGCGACCATCGATAATACGGTGATCGTAGGACAGAGCCAGGTACATCATCGGACGAATGACAATCTGTCCGTCACGCGCCACCGGTCGGTCCTGAATGGCGTGCATCCCCAGCACAGCGCTCTGGGGCGGATTAAGGATCGGGGTTGAGAGCATTGAACCATACACACCACCATTAGTGATGCTGAAGGTGCCACCTTCCAAATCAGCAATGGCCAGCTTGTTGCTCTTGATTTTTTCGGAAAACCCCGCGATGGCCTGCTCAATCTCGAACATCTTCAGATGGTCGGCATCGCGCAGAACCGGTACCACCAGCCCCTTCTCGCCGCCGATTGCAATGCCTATGTCGTAGAAGTGGTGATAAACCATGTCATTGCCGTCAATGCTGGCGTTTACTGTCGAAAATTCTTTGAGCGCCTCTACGCAGGCTTTGACGAAAAATGGCATGTAACCAAGTGTGATCCCATGGCGTTGCTGGAAATGTTCCCGATAGGCGCTACGCAACAGCTTGACACGGGTAAGGTCAGCTTCGTTGAAAGTGGTCAGCATGGCGGTCTGTTGACGTACAGCCACCAGTCGTTCGGCAATACGCTTGCGGATGGGGGACATCGGGCGGCGTTCCTCACGACCAACAATGTAGACCGGTGGCTCCTCTGTATGTACAGAAAACTGGCGGGCCGGTTCGACAATATCAGACAAAGAAGACTGCGAGGCAACCAATTGAGGCTCTGGTGAAAACGGAACATGA
>JBAYZR010000227.1:0-6126 GCA_041672425.1 Pedobacter sp.
GTAAAGATACAGCCCAGTTTGGCTTCCCTGGTTTTTGCTTGGCCACCTTCTTTACCACGCCTGTCGGCGGTTTCCTTTTTTACCACCGGCACACCGGTGCCATCCATGCTTACATAAAGCCGGGGAATCGCCCTGATCGGAATAACCTTGTCAGACGAGGCGGCTTCAGCCTGCGCACGATGAAACACTTCTATCAGACAGAAGTGGTTGTTGATTCCGAGTACCAATCGCTACAGCATTTTATCAGCCACTCACCATGGGAGCACCGTCCCGCTGGAAGTCAGACATAAGCAGCGACAAGCAAGTATCGATTCTGCTTATTGGAGACAATACGCAAACTTAGCATTGAAGCTAATATGACAAAGTAGAAATATAAAGGTGCTGATTAGTGTTCCTACGCGATGGTATGCCTGATATCCTTACCTTTGACCATGAAGATGACCATTTCAGCAATGTTGGTGGCGTGGTCGGCAATCCGTTCCAGAGATTTAGAGATATAGTTGAGTTTAAGGGCTCGGGATATCGTAGTCGGGTCTTCAATCATGAAGGTCAGAAGTTCTCGCTGGATCTGGATGTTGAGGTCATCCACGAAACTGTCGTCCTTGCAGACCTTGACAGCCAGCTCCGAGTCACCACGCACAAAGGCGTCCAGCGCCTCCTTGACCATCACCTCGGCCCAATGAGCCATGCGGGGGATGTCAATGTATGGTTTGAGCGGCGGTTCTTCATTCAGCTCGCAAACACGCTTGGCAATGTTGGCACACTGGTCGCCCATCCGTTCCAGGTCGGTGACTATCTTGAGCGCAATCGTGATGAAACGCAGATCTCGGGCAGCAGGTTGGCGCAGCGCCAACATCTCCAGACAGCGCTCGTCAATTGCTATCTCAGCAGCATTGATCTCATGATCAAATGCAATGATACGGTCAGCCAAAGCAGTGTCTCTATCTATCAGCGCCTTGATCGAGTTGGCAATCATCAGCTCAACCTTGCCACCCATAATCAGGATGCTTTGTCTCAACTGACTCAATTCACTATCAAATACCATACTGATGTGTTCCCGCTCCATTATTTCTCCTAACCGAATCTTCCGGTAATGTAATCTTCTGTCTGTTTTTTTTCCGGGTTGGTAAAAATCTTGCGGGTGACCCCGGCCTCAATCAACTCACCCAGATAAAAGAAGGCAGTTACATCCGATACCCTGGCTGCCTGCTGCATGTTATGGGTGACGATTACGATAGTATACTTGTTTTTTAGTTCTTCGATCAACTCCTCTATCTTGAGTGTTGAAAGGGGATCAAGCGCCGAGCAGGGTTCGTCCATGAGGATGATCTCCGGATTTACGGCTATTGCGCGTGCGATGCAGATGCGCTGGGCCTGCCCTCCGGAGAGACCCAAGGCTGAATCATGCAGCCGGTCCTTGACCTCGTTCCAGATGGCGGCGCTTTTCAGGCTTCGCTCCATCGCCTCGTCCAGCGTGCTCTTGTCGTTGATGCCGGCGATGCGCAGGCCATAGACAATGTTCTCATAGATCGATTTGGGGAAAGGGTTGGACTGCTGGAAGACCATGCCGATCCTGCGCCGCAGCGAAATGACATCGGCGCCAGGATCATTAATCTCATCACCATTAAAGCGGATGCTTCCTTCGATCCGGGCGCTCTCCACCAGATCGTTCATGCGGTTGAAACAGCGCAATAGCGTTGACTTGCCGCAGCCCGACGGCCCGATAAATGCGGTCACCTGGTGACGGGCCATTTCCAGGCTAACCCCTTTCAAGGCATGGGCCTCACCATAGTGGAGGTTGAGATCAGATACGGAAAGTATTGGGTTAGCGCTGATTTGTTCCTGGGTTTGTGCCATGTTTGATCCTATTATCCCTGATTTGACCTTACTGAAATTAATTAAAATGTCGAGGTCGTGTATTTGCTGCGCATCCTGTTGCGCAGGTAAATGGCTGTGCTGCTGGCTATGATAACAATTGCCAGGAGCAGTAGGGTTGTCACATAGACCATCGGTTTGGCAGCCTCCACATTGGGGGACTGAAAACCGACATCATAGATATGGAAGCCCAGGTGCATGAATTTTCGATCCATATGAAAGAAGGGGAAATTCGTGTCAAAGGGGAGTGTCGGCGCCAGCTTGACCACACCGATAATCATCAGAGGCGCAACCTCGCCTGCGGCACGCGCCATGGAGAGTATCAGGCCGGTCATGATGCCGGGGGTCGCCATTGGCAACAGGATCTTCATCAATGTCTGAAACTTGGTGGCACCCAGTGCCAGCGAACCCTCGCGAATCCCCTTCGGAATCGAGGCGAGCGATTCCTCGGTGGCGACAATCACCACCGGCACGGTCAACAACGCCAGGGTCAGGCTCGACCAGAGGATGCCGCCGGTGCCGAAGGTCGGTGTGGGTAGACGCTCCGGGAAGAACAGGCTGTCGATACTACCGCCGATGCCGTAGATAAAGAAGCCGAGACCGAAAACGCCATAGACGATGGATGGAACCCCTGCCAGATTGTTGACGGCGATGCGCAGCATGCGGGTCATCAGTCCGTCCCGGGCATATTCTCTAAGATAGATGGCGGCGACCACTCCTAAAGGAAGGGAGAAGACGCTCATCAGCAGCACCATCATGACCGTACCGAAGATGGCAGGAAACAGCCCCCCTTCGGTATTGGATTCACGCGGGTCATCCAGCAGCAGTTCGCGGACCCGTTCAAGGTACGCCCCGCACTTGGCGAGAAACGACATACTGTTGGGGCGCTGCAGGGCAACAATCTCCATCAGGGCGATATCCTTGCTTGTGCCGGTAACATCGCTGAACTGGGCGGTTATCCTGGCAATCTCGTTTTGGGTCGCTGTTGCCTGCTCGTTCAGTCGGGTAAATTCAGACATCTCTTTTTCGCGGGCAGCGGTCAGTTCATTGATTGCCACGGCGTTCTTTTCCTTGCCCCTGTATTCCAGCTTCTGTAGTTTCAGCCTGTGATCTTCGGCGTCATGGTTCAGTTTCGACATCTGCTTTTTGATCTTGCGGGTATCATCCAGCTTTATTGACACCATCTTCATTGCCTGGAGCAGATTCTCATATGGTGTTGACATGGTCAGCGTGAGCCCTTCTGCGGTAACGCCTTTTAAATATCCGAAATAGTCGCCATGCTCACGGCGTTCCAGCAGCACCGCATCAGCAGGCAGGCTACGGGATGCAATATCCTTCTCGTCGATCCAGCGGAAATCCTGGCCAAAGATATCGCGGTTGGCTACTTTAATCTGGATACGTTGTGCGCCACTTATCGGGATCTTCTCATGTTGCGTGATCTGTCCGAGCGCAAAAGAGCCATCTTTCAGTTCGAGCCTGACCAATGCCTGTGGCCAGAAATAGCCGAGTCCGTTGACCATAACCACCCCGACTAACGCAAGGCTCATGACCAGTATGATTGCCAGGCTGGCGCCGGTCGCCAGAACAAAAGGTTCTCCTGTTTTCCAGAATATTTTCATAGTAGCAACACCTTATATGCTTTATCAAGGAGACACTGAGTAAGTCAAATGCAGAATCTTAATATCGCCCGTACTTCTTACGGAAGCGCTGCCGCAGCGCCTCTGCCACCGTGTTGATGATGAAGGTGAAGATGAACAGCAGCACTGCCGAGAGGAACAGCACCCGGTAGAGTGAACTGTTAAAAGGCGCTTCCGGTATCTCCACAGCGATGTTGGCCGCCAGCGAGCGCAGACCGTTAAACAGGCTCCAGCTCATAATCGGTGTATTGCCGGTGGCCATCAGCACGATCATGGTCTCGCCGATGGCGCGTCCGAAGCCGATCATGATAGCCGAAAACACGCCAGGCAGCGCAGAGGGGAGCACCACCCGCCAGGCGGTCTGCCAGCGGCTGGCGCCCAGGGCCAATGAAGCGGCGGTCAGGTTGCGCGGCACATTGGAAATGGCGTCCTCGGCTATGGTAAAGATGATCGGGATCACGGCAAAGCCAAGGGCAATGGCGATAATGATGCTATTGCGCTGGTCGTAGCGTACCCCCATGGTACTGAAAAGCCACTGTTTGAAGTCACCGCCGAACAGGTTGGCCTCGGCCAGTCCGCTTAAGAGATAGGCCAGGTAGATGCTCAGGATCACTACCGGAACCATGGCGATGAATTCGTGGCCACGAGTAACCTTCTGTAGCAGAGAAGCGGTCTTGATCCGTTTCCAGAAGAAGATCGTCAACAGCAGCAAGAGCGGCATGACAACGATGGTCAGAAAAATGGTCAGGACACTCTTGTCGATCAGTGGCGCCAACCAGAGTCCGGCCAGGAAGCCGATCACCACCGAGGGGATGGCGGCCATGATCTCCACCACCGGCTTGACGCGTCCCTTCAGCTTCGGCGACATGAACTGGCTGGTATAGAGAGCGCCCAGAAGCGCCAGCGGCACGGCGAACATCATGGCAAACAGTGTCGCCTTTATGGTGCCGAACACCAGCGGCACAAGGCTCATCTTGGGTTCATAATCATCGCTGGCCGACGAGGACTGCCAGGCATATTCCGGCTTGTCGTATCCTTCGTACCAGACCTTGCCAAACAGGGTAGCGAACGAAATCTCGGGATGAGGAATGTCCAGCTTCCAGACGGTTAGCGTGCGATTGCTGTCCAGGGCTGACAGGGAGTTCCCTTTGGGCGATAAAGATGCCTGGATGAGAGGCGCCGCACTGTTGATGGTCAGCAGATTGCGTTCCGATGTCATATGGTCGGCATGTATATTACCGGTATCGCTTGAAAACAGGGTTTTGTCGCGCGGCGAGGGGATGATGAGCGACACCTTGCCGTTATTGCGACGCAGGTTATGAATCCTGGTCAGGCGTCTGTCCTCACTACTGCCTGGCGCCTTGACCGGAAACCAGGTGGATAGCCCACCCTTGGCGTCGCCAACTGCAATCGAAACATCACCCAGTACAAGCGCCAGAGCGGTTATGGCCTGGCGGTCGTCAGAAGCCAGGATCGTGTCAAGCAGGCGTAGCTGACCCGGTTCCGACAGATCCCAGCGTAAAAGCATGCCGTTATCGGTACCGACGTAGAGAAAATGTCCTTTGGAATCAGTGGTTATGGAGGAAATACGTCCGGGCAAAGGATCCGTTATTTCGACGGTTGCAGTGGAGCGTTTTTCATTGCCGAGGAAGTCTTTCTCCACCAATTGCCAGGTTACACGCAAATGATCGCCTTCCAACCGGTCGATGCGAATTACCCCATTGCCTTCCGAGCGTCGGGCAAATGACTGAACAACGCCCGCAGTCGCAGCAAAAGCAAGGTCGTCCTGGCCAGTTACATCATGGGTAAGATGTACCTTGCTTTCTGCATCCTTGGCAGAATCAAGCGCAACCGTTACCGAGGTGATGGCGCCCGTATCCCAGAGCAGATTGTAGGCTGATTTGCCGATATATTCGGCGGAAACAACGCGAACTGCTCCAGTAGGAATCAGTGGCGCCTTGATGCTGGCGGATATGGAACCATCCGCAATCTTCAAAAAGTGGAAGGTTCCGCTTTCATCAAGAATAAAGGCGCCCTGCTGGTTCTCCTCAGACCCGATAGCCAGCGCCTTGCGGTTCAAGATGGCAACAGGCAGTTTCACCGTGGCGCTAATCTTGGCAGAAGCGGGGTAGAAGAGCGGCAGAGCTACCCGGGAAATCATAACCAGGATCCAGACCACAGAGATGATGACCAACATTCCGCCGATGCGGATCAGCAGTTCGGCGATACGGTCGTTGCGTCGGGATTTATCGGTGAACGTTTTTGACATGAGTAGTCACAACCTGGTTAAGTAGGGGCGTAGCAATGTATACCTCTTCGCCTATTGAGTATGAGTACTGATTTTAGCGCAGCATAGCAGCCTACTGTTACAGCAATGTTACAGGGAAGAAAAAGGTTGGTTACTTCTTGACTGCGATCAGGCTTTTTTAAGCGTAAATGAGAGAACCGACCCCTGGCCAGGATCACTTGTTACAGAAACCATTCCGCCGTGCAGCTGCACGATATGTTTCACGATAGCAAGGCCGAGTCCGGTTCCCCCCTGTTCGCGGGTTCTGGCCTCATCCACCCGGTAAAATCGCTCAAAGATCCGCGGCAGGTCCTTGAAGGGTATCCC
>JBAYZR010000228.1:0-6114 GCA_041672425.1 Pedobacter sp.
GGTAGATTCGTTAAAGGTGCCCTTTACGGTAAGTTGGTCCTCGGTCCCTTTGATTGTGAGGACCATGTCATTGCCCGAACGCCGGACGATCACGTCCTCCTGGAGCACACCAGGTTTGAACTCGATAGCATCGTTAGGTGAGTTGACCCAATAATAGCCACTGCCGAAGCCCTCATAAGCGGTGTCATGACTATCCCCACGACCGAAGCGGTAGGTGTCGTCGCCAAATCCGCCGACCATCATGTCGTCGCCTGTTCCACCGTCCAGCACATCGTTGCCATCTTCCCCATAAAGGGTGTCATTCCCGGTTCCGCCAAGCACCAGATCGTTACCATACCCAGCATGAACCGTGTCATCTCCGGCATAGCCTGAGATTGTCTCGCTTTTTGCGCTACCCAAAATGATGTCATTTTCCTGTGTTCCCTCTTT
This sequence comes from Pedobacter sp., assembly GCA_041672425.1. GTDB lineage: Bacteria > Desulfobacterota > Desulfuromonadia > Geobacterales > Pseudopelobacteraceae > JACPFJ01. The sequence goes on from JBAYZR010000228.1 coordinate 430, forward strand.
TGCCAGGTGGCTTGCCACAAAACCTGGATCCAGCACCGTCCCGTCGCTAAACTCCAGCCGACCTATCTGGTAATAGGGACTTGCGAACCAGTTGCTCACCGTTATGCTGTCTGTTCCATCACCCAGGACGATACGCAAGTCTTCGTTATAGCCGGGAATCCCCTCGAATCTGATGTCGCTTGCCGAGACTCCTTCTTTAAACCGTATGGTATCGCTGTTGGTCAGGCTCTCGCTCCGGTTGGAGATTGTGTCGTGGCCGTCGCTCCAGCCAAACAGATAGGTGTCGTTGTCGTTTCGCGGCTGCTCATAGGCTACATCGTAATACCGGCTGTCCCTGCCATTGATGATGTCATCGCCCTTGCCGCCGTCGATGATATCGTCGCCCAGTCCGGCGTTGATAGTATCGTTGCCATCCCCGCCGCTGATCACGTCGTTGCCGCTACGGGCGTCGATATAGTCGTTCCCTGCGCCGCCGGTGATGGTGTCTTCCTGGCGGTAACCGATAATGGTGTCATTTGCGTCTGTGCCGGATAGCAGAAGGTCGTGAAAGGTTGTAGCAGTCCAGAGGGCGCCATCACTGAATTCGATCCGTTCGATTTCATAATCCTGATGAGCCGGATCGCCGGGGTAGACCTCTTTGAAATAGTCACGCATGGTAACGCTGTCACCGGTGTCCTTGATGGTAAGCATCAAGTCATTCCCGGTGCGGTTGACGGCAACGTCGCTCGGCGCAACGCCGTCCTTGAACTTGAGTTTATCGCTGTTGAGGGTATTGTCGCCATCAATGATGGTATCGTGCCCATCTCCACGGCCAAACAGATAGGTGTCGTTGCCGTTGGCCCCGACATCGAGAGAATAGCGCTGCTGACCTGTGTAACAATCGTTATAGATGTATGCGCCTCCAATCAATGTATCATCACCGGCGCCGCTGTCGATCACGTCGTCCCCCCCACGGCCTATGATGGTGTCATTACCACTCAGCCCCTGAATAGAGTCATTCAGCCTGCTGCCGATGATTGTGTCGTCACCTTCGGTCGGTTTCAGCACAGCAGCGCGCAGGGCGTCTTCCATGTTCCAGACCGTGCCATCCGAAAATACGAAGCTGCCGATGGAAGTGTTTTCATACCAGGACGTGCCCCAGTTCCAGCCCCAGTTCCAGCCGCTGGAGACGTTCAGGGTTTCACCGCTGGCGTTGATGGTGAAGATAAAATCGTCATTGTATTGATTGGGAGTTCTTACGGTGATGTCGTTCGGATTGAGCCCGGCAAAGATGATGCTGTTTGTTCCCTTGCCGTCGATGATTCTGTCGTTGCCGCTGCCGCGTCTGAATATATACGTATCGTTGCCCGATTCGCCCCGCAACTCGTCGTTGCCCGCCCCGCCGGAAAGTACGTCGTCGTCATTTCCGCCTGCCAGGGTTTCGTTGCCGGAACCTCCCAGCAGCATGTCATTGCCGTTTGAGCCGGAGATTGTACGATTCTGCTCGTCTCCCAGGATGATGTCGTCATTGATTCCACCTGGCGTGCCGCTGAAACTGACATTTAACTCCTGGTAAAGTGCTTGTATCTCGGGGGTTATGGTTTGGGTGCGGAGGGCGTTTTCCATCATGCCGATACCATCCCACCGGGTGCCGGTCAACATGTCTCCGGCGTATTTGTTGAATTCTATCAGGTCGGTAAGCCCGTTGACCGGATCGCTTGCGATCCTGTCCTGGAACAGCTGGGCGACCTTGCTGGTATCAAGAAAAATGCTGGTTTCCGTTATGTTGAGTTCCACGGCATCGAAGTATTTCTTGAAGCGGGTCTGGGTGAGCAGGTCGGCGTAGATGGCATCGGCTAGTGCGGTGTAGGATTTATTCATATCCGCCGATTGTGAAGAAATCGTGTCGAATAATATTGTCGTGACACGGTCGCCGAGGGCCGCATCTACAATTCGGGTGTGTTGTTGCAGCGCGGTGTCTGCGTACGTTTTGGGAATATCCCAAAGATATACCGGCAATGATTGCCCGACCCGCAGGTAGATGACGTTGGTTGAGTTTGTGTCATATTGGAGGGAACGGTATGAGTTTATGACTTCAACCGGTGAGGCGCTATAACTGGGGTCGGTTTTGGCCCATTCAAACAGGAGTTGGCCGAGCAGCGCTTTTTGTTCGGTTCGTGTTTCAGCAGCGGCGTATTGGGTGAGTACATTCGCCAGGGCAGGCGAGAGGGTCGCAGCTTCCTTTAAATCCCTCAACCTCCCCATACCATGAAGGCTGGGAAGGTCCTGCAGGGCTTCAGGAACATCGATGTGGTCGACGTATTCGCTGTGGAAGTTGTCCTGGGTGAAATTGATATCGGCCATCGTGGAGGTGCTGCCGTCGGTTCTGGTGAAGCTGCCGGTAAGGATCTGTGGGCCTGCTTGTGTGGGGATAATTGTGTTGGCTGCTGATGTGTTGAGGCTCTCGATACCAAGTTCAGAAAGGGTTTTGAGTTCATCAGCCTGGCTGATGCCGTCCTGATTTGTATCGCGCCAGATTTTGAGTTGGGAGAATGCCGTGTCGTTGGCATCAATCTTTCCATCGCCATTAGAATCGATATCCCGCAGGGCGATAAAACCATTGGCAGCCTTGGCGCCGTTGGCAAGCAAGGTGTTGTCGCCGAACAGCTCCGCACCGCTGTCGATGGTGTCGTTGCCGTTCAGGTCCCGCACCAGCAGGCCGTCGTCGCCCTTGATCCAGCCGGTGGCAGTCTTGATGCCATCGTTGTTATGGTCGAAGAGAGCGCCGGAATGACCGTTCGGTGCGACCGTCTCCACACCGTCGCCGTCAAGATCAAGCACCAGCGGATCGCCGCCTACCCAGACGATGCGGTAGGTGTTGGGGTTTGCGGGGTCCGGGAGGCGAGGATCGTTCGGGGAAGTGGGGTTGCGGAGTTTTTCACGCCATTTGGTGAGAGGATCCATATCAGGCGGAATAACCACATCTCTTAGGACTGAAGGCATTTCAACTAGAACTTTCATCTGAAAAGCCCTGATTGCTGCCTCTCTATATGTTTTGCCATATGAATCAAGCAGTGAGGGATCAAGATTTTTCATGCCAATAAGAAGCGCCGCATCTGCGAGTAAGTATCCAAGCGTTCGATCACCATTTGCTTTTGCTACGTCATATCCAAGGTCATGTGCCTTGAACAGGGCGTCCAGTTCATCTACGGGGTTTTTGTCATATGGTACTGTTTGTTGTGTAAGTGGATCATGATATGGTGTCCCATCAGAATTTGTTCGCTCACCAGAACGGCCAGGCCCACCATAATTGCCATACTCCGGAATACTCGGCCATCGGAAGATTTGATTTAAAATACTGGACATTGTTCTCTCCTTTTAAATCTCTATGGGTTATATTCCCCGCCCCTTGGGGCGATTGAGCTTTGATCCGCCGACGCGAAGCACGGCTGCACTGTCAGTAGATACCCCGTCCGCTTGCGGCGGGGTGATTCATTGATATGGTTGTTATTTTAATTGCTTCCACGGTCGACCGATATTTGTTGCACCTGTGCCATCGCTGTTGGCCAACCAGAGCACAGCTCCTTCGTCGCGCGTTTTACTGGCTAGAAAGACGACCTTTGAGCCGTCAAAAGAGATAACTGGGTTGGCGATAATCGCAAATTTCTCGGTGGTCAAGCGTCTCGTTTGGTTGGCCTGACGGATAAAGATGTCATAGGTGTATGGGCTCTTGGTGCCGTCATATTCGTTTGTTCGAGACACGAATGCAATGGAGCCATTGAGCGAAACTGCAGGGTCATAAGCGGCTGTTGGATGTTCAAACGCCCGCTGTGGATGTTTTTGTCCCGGCTTCATCATCATAATCTCATTGCCATTTTTGGCATTCATTTCTTCTGGAAGATCGGCTCCCTTAGGTCCACTGCCAGAGAAGATGAAACTTTTACTGTCAGGCAGGTAGAAAGGCCTTGTCATCATGTAATAGCGGTAGTTAGTCATCTGTTTTTCTGTGCCGGTTGCAAGATCCGTTTCATATACATCCCAATGCGACACCATCTCACCCCCCATGCTGCGCTGTCGTCGAATACCAGAACGTATATAAATGATTTTTTTCCCATCAGGAGAGAAGGAAGGAACGGCATTCATCCTTACTATTGGCTCTCCATTCTCACGAAGTGACTTATCGTTGACGGTGTGCGTTAATTGTCGCAAGCCTGTTCCGTCTGCATTCATGACAAATATATTTCTGTCGTCATTTTGTCCTGATGCAAATGTGATATACTGCCCATCCTTGAAAAAAACAGGGCCGCCTAAATATTGATTTTTAGTAGGATTGGATTTACGCAGTTTTTTTGTAGAAATTTCGTAAACCGCTAAATCACAGCTTCCGTTTATCTCGCAACAAACAAAAATTATATTGTCGTTATCTGGAGATAGCGTCGGACTGGCAACGCTATATTGCTTGGCGCTACTGGAGACAGGCTTGTTGTCACATCCGCAAATGACGCTTAGGCAAATGATTAATGAAACAATGAAGAGGGGCAGTCGCATATGCCCCGCCTTCCCCACCTTACTGCTATTTCCTTCCCACATGTTGTCCTCCTTCTAAATCTTATCAATTCGTAACTACTCAGGTCTGAATACCCTGCAATAATAGGGAAACAGGCGCATCCTCGATTTGTTGACGTGTTTTTGGCGTCCTGTCTCCTCCACAGTATCCTGGTTCGGCAAAATTTCCATGAGTAGGAATGACCGTATCGACAGCGCTACCGCCGTGGGAATTACGGGGGACAGGTGGGAATTACGGGGACAGTATATAGGGGAATTACGGGGACAGTATATAGAACTATCGGTTAATTCGTATACTGTCTGTCCCCAGAACTTTCGCATGCAGATGCATAAAGGCCAGAAATAACGCGACGAAGGATTACCTTCCAACCTCAAAAACGCAATATGGATAAAACAGGGATCAGTTTAACGGGAATGGCAATAGAGACATGGCACCACAATTAATTTAAATGAATTTATTGGCAAATCAATATCAAATGCCGGGCAAGATGTAAAGTGATTTTACGCTGCCATCGAATATATCAGCGAACTCATATTAGTACTACTCCGACACATACTGTTCTTTAACATCTCAATATTTTCACCAAAAGTTTTGCGATCTCGTGTCTAACGTCAGGAAGGGGAGGCATACCCTTGAGTCGTTGCTTGCACCGCCAACGTTCCGAGGAGCGGACGGAGCAGGTTCGGAGCCGCCAGTCCTTCATATGGCCGCTTTTCAGTCGAAAACGTCGCTTGCCAGTATCGACTTCTTCTGTAGCCAATTGAGACGTGCTGCAATGCTCTTCTGTTTTTTTTGGTATAAACGTAGTTGCGTCAGGTAACCATACGCCAGAAAGGTTAACAGCACGTGCCGACGCCATCCTAACCAGGAACGTCCTTCATGGTGATCAAGACCAAGTTCTTCCTTGAGTTGCTGATAGGCGTGTTCTATCCAATATCGTTCATGATAGAGCCGTGCAAGATCAAGTGTTGCCAGGTGTTGCGGCATGTTGCTGAAGAAATAGCGTAGTTCGTACCCGCCTTTTTCTAAGCGACGACGTTCTATCATCAGCCAGACATGTTCATGGCGCTCACCCTGCCGCCACCCATGAGCAGGCCAAACCCTCATTGATACGGCTTCTGCAACAAGAGGCTTGTCTT
>JBAYZR010000229.1:0-6111 GCA_041672425.1 Pedobacter sp.
GGTCTGGCCGTGCCTGCTTCGGGACTGGCCCACAACTACTCTGAGGCCATGGAGGTCGTCAAACTGATCGGATTTCCGGCCATTATTCGCCCCTCCTATACTTTGGGAGGCACTGGTGGCGGGATTGCCTACAACATGGAAGAGTACGAGAAGATGGCCATGGCCGGCATTGACGCCTCACCAACCGATGAAATCCTCATTGAGGAATCGGTTATCGGCTGGAAGGAATTTGAACTGGAAGTAATGCGCGACACGGCTGACAACGTGGTGATCATCTGTTCCATCGAGAATTTCGATCCCATGGGGGTGCATACCGGCGATTCCATCACCGTGGCTCCTGCCCAGACCCTGACCGACAAGGAATATCAAATCCTGCGTGATGCTTCTCTCAAGATCATCCGTGAGATCGGTGTGGACACCGGAGGTTCCAACATCCAGTTTGGTATCAATCCGGCTAATGGCCGCCTGGTGGTGATTGAGATGAATCCGCGCGTGTCGCGTTCCTCAGCCCTGGCTTCCAAGGCTACCGGGTTTCCCATCGCCAAGATCGCTGCCAAGCTGGCAGTGGGTTACACCCTGGACGAGGTTACCAACGATATCACCCGTGAAACCCCGGCCTGCTTCGAACCGGCCATTGATTATGTGGTTACCAAGATCCCGCGTTTCACATTTGAAAAGTTCCCGGTCGCCGACGCTACCCTGACGACTCAGATGAAATCGGTTGGCGAGGTGATGGCCATCGGACGCACATTCAAGGAGTCGTTTCAGAAGGCATTGCGCTCACTGGAGATTGGCGTCAGCGGTTTTGATTCAAAGCTCTTCGATCTGTCAAGCGAGACCCGTCGCGCACTAACCGCCAAGGAACAGCAACTCCTGCTGGAGAAGCTGAGGACGCCCAACTGGGAGCGGTTATGGTATGTCGCCGATGCCCTGCGCAGCGGCATGACGGTGGAAGAGATCAACCGGCATACCGCCATTGACCCCTGGTTTCTGCACAACATCCGTCAGATCGTTGAAAAGGAGGAGGAACTGAAGCAACTCGATCTGACGACGATTTCAACAGATGCCCTACGCGAAGCCAAACAGTATGGTTTCTCCGACAAAACCCTGGCAAAACTCTGGAACAAGACCGAGGACGAGGTCCGCGCTCTGCGACTATCCCTCAATGTGAAACCGGTCTACAAAAGGGTCGATACCTGCGCCGCCGAGTTTGAGGCCTACACCCCCTACCTGTACTCCACCTACGAGGACGAGTGCGAGGCCGAACCAACCGACCGGAAGAAGATCATGATCCTGGGCGGCGGACCGAATCGGATCGGGCAGGGGATAGAGTTCGACTACTGCTGTGTGCATGGTGTCTTTGCCCTGGCCGAGGATGGTTATGAAACCATCATGGTCAACTGCAATCCGGAAACCGTCTCTACCGATTACGATACCTCGGATCGACTCTATTTTGAGCCGTTGACCCTGGAGGATGTGCTGGCAATTGTTGACGTGGAGAAGCCAGCCGGTGTAATAGTCCAGTTCGGTGGGCAAACGCCGCTCAAGCTGGCTGTCGCTCTGGAGAAGGCTGGAGTGCCGATCATAGGCACCTCGCCTGATGCCATAGATCGGGCCGAGGACCGCGAACGTTTCCAGGAGATGCTGCATAAGCTAGGACTTCTCCAGCCGGAAAACGGTATGGCGCGCTCCTTTGAGGATGCTGAAAAAGTGGCCGACCGAGTAGGTTATCCTGTGGTGGTACGCCCTTCCTATGTGCTGGGTGGCCGGGCCATGGAGATCGTCTACGATGTTGATAACCTGCGGCGTTACATGACAACCGCCTTGCTGGCTTCACCTGAACACCCCATCCTGATCGACAAGTTTCTGGACGAGGCTATTGAAATCGATGTGGATGCGCTCTGTGACGGCGCCGAGGTGGTAATCGGCGGGATCATGGAACACATTGAGGAGGCCGGCATCCATTCAGGCGATTCTGCCTGTTCGCTGCCCCCATACTCCATCTCTGACGAACTTATCGCTGAAATCCGTCGCCAGACAGTTCTGATGGCCCTTGAGCTGAATGTGAAGGGTTTGATGAACGTGCAGTACGCAATCAAGGATGGCAAAATATACATACTTGAAGTCAATCCCCGGGCTTCACGCACTTCGCCCTTTGTTTCCAAAGCGACCGGTCGACCGCTGGCCAAGGTCGCCGCGCGGATCATGGCTGGGAAAACGCTGGAGGAACTGGGGGTTTCAGGCGATATTGTACCTAAACATATATCGGTCAAAGAGTCAGTCTTCCCGTTCGTCAAGTTTCCCGGAGTTGACACCCTCCTGGGGCCGGAAATGAAGTCCACCGGCGAGGTAATGGGCATTGGCGACACCTTTGCCGAGGCTTTTGCCAAGGCACAGTTGGGCGCAAATGTCAAATTACCACTGTCTGGAAACGCCTTCATCAGCGTGCGTGACGCAGACAAGAAACATGTTGTCACTACAGCGGAAAAGTTGTATAAATCTGGATTCGGAATCATTGCGACCGGTGGTACGGCATCTTTCCTGGCGGAGAAGGGAATTCCCGTCAAACGGGTAAACAAGGTGCTTGAAGGTCGCCCCCATATTGTTGATGCCATAAAGAACGGAGAGATCAACCTGGTGGTCAACACTACTCACGGTTCTCAGGCCGTGGCCGATTCCTTTTCCATTCGCCGTGAAGCGCTTATGCATAACATTGCCTACTACACGACCGTAGCTGGAGCCAAGGCCGTTGTGGACAGTATTATTGCCCTGAAGGAGCAGGATCTGGGTGTGAAGGCGTTGCAGGATTATCTTACTAATAATTAACAAGGAGTCGCTGTTAGATGTCCCATACAATTCCATTGACAAAAGAGAGTTTTGAGGCTCTACAGGAAGAACTGAAACAACTTATACGTGAAGAGCGGCCCAAGGTTATTCAGGATATTGCAGAAGCGCGCGCTCATGGCGACCTGTCGGAAAATGCCGAATACGATGCCGCCAAAAATCGCCAGGGATTTATCGAGGGACGTATCCAGGATATCAACGGTAAACTGGCTCGTGCCCATGTTGTCGATTTAACTGGTCTTAAACCCGACAAGGTTGTTTTTGGCGCAACGGTAACCTTGTATGACACCGCGTCAGAAGAAGAGGTCACCTATCGTATCGTAGGTGAGGATGAGGCCGATATCAAGCAAGCCAAGATATCCTGCACCTCGCCGGTTGGCAAGGCCTTGATCGGCCACAAGCTGGATGACTCGGTCAAGGTCACTGTACCGTCTGGTACGAAGGAATACGAGATCATCGAGATTAGATACGAATAGCGTTACACTATTTTAATAACGTAGCAAATCAATAGGAGACGGATGCTTATGAGTGATAAAATTACAAAAGACATGACTTTTTTTGAAGTGATGCGTACCTTTCCCGAATCGGTAAAGGTGTTGCAAAAACACAATCTTGGTTGCGTTGGCTGCATGGGCGCCCAGAACGAAAGCCTGGAGCAGGGCGCCAATGCACATGGACTTGATGTGAATGAGTTATTGAAAGACTTGAACGCTGCTGTCAATTGATGTTGCCCACTGTATGACAACAACTCGCAAACCCTCATTGCATGCCCTGTGAGGGTTTTTGTTTTTGATGGTTTATTGCGGTGTTGGAACGTTCCTGAGCGATTCATCTCTGCCTGAGGTTAAATACGTTTGTTGCGCGTCACGATAGATAATGAAGACCGTATCTCCATGCCCGCCGAGGCTCTTAAGGCCCTTGGCGCACGTACAGGTGATCTCCTCGAACTTGAAATATGCGAGGGGAAGGTTATTGTAAGCCATTTGCGCCAGACAACGGGAAGTCTTAAGGAAAACATTGCCCGTAAAAACCTCCAGACCCAGATGCAATTCATCAAGGGAGTGGGACCCAAACTCTCTGAATTACTTGCCAAGCGGGGTGTAAAAAACGTTGAGGACGCCCTGTATCTATTGCCACATCGTTATGAGGACCGCCGCGAGCTGCGCTCCATCAGGAACCTCCGTCCCGGTTTTATCGAGGTTTTTACAGGACGGGTTGTCTCTGCGGATATGATGTCCACCAAGGGTGGGAGGCGTTTCTTTGAGGCGGTGGTGGCGGACGACACCTCCAGCGTTCTCCTCAAGTGGTTCAACTGCAATCCCGCCTTCATGAAACGGATCTGGAAGCCAGGCAAAACAGCTGTATTTACCGGCGAGGTCTCTCAATTCGGCTATCAGCGAGAGGTACATCATCCAGATGTGGAGTGGCTTGCCGAAGGGCAGGATGTGCAGGAGGTTTTGGCAGCCGACCCTGTTAACTTCGGTAGGATCGTACCGGTCTATCCCTTGACTGAGGGTTTGAATCAGAAACTCATGCGTAAGGTGATGCGGGAGATTGTGGATATTTTCCTTCCCTCTGTTCAGGAACTGATTCCCTTGTCTATCCTGGAGGCTATGAGCCTGCCAGGCCTGCGGCAGTCGTTGCGCGATATTCATTTACCGTCATTGGATGTAAAGCTTGAGGATTTGAACGAGGGGCGGACAGCGGCTCATCGGGCCATAGCCTTTGATGAATTTTTTTTCTGGGAATTAGGCTTGGCCCTGAAAAAACGTGGCGTGACGCTGGAAGAGGGCATTGCTTTCCAGGTGACACACCGCTATACCAAACAGCTTGCCAGGATGCTCCCGTTTGATTTGACGGCAGCCCAGCGGCGGGTACTCTCCGAGATCAAGAACGATATGATGGCGCCACATCCCATGCACCGGCTGGTACAGGGTGATGTGGGCAGCGGCAAGACCCTGGTGGCGCTGATGGCTGCTTTGGTAGCCGTGGAGAATGGTTATCAGGTTGCCATTATGGCGCCGACTGAAATCCTGGCAGAACAGCACTGGCATACCATCCACCGTTGGTGTTCGGATCTGGGCATCCAAACGGTTCTGATGACAGCCGGAATGAAGGGAAAGGAAAAGACTGAAAGTCTGGCAAAAATTGCCGACGGCGCCGCCCAGATTGTTATAGGCACCCATGCGGTCATTCAGGAAAAGGTCGAGTTTGCCTGTCTGGGACTGGGTATTATCGACGAGCAGCACCGTTTTGGGGTTTTGCAGCGCGGCATTCTGAAAAAGAAGGGAAGCGATCCCGACATCCTGGTGATGACCGCCACCCCCATCCCGCGTACACTGGCAATGACGCTGTTCGGCGACCTTTCTCTGTCGGTGATCGACGAGTTGCCACCTGGGCGAACACCGGTTGAAACCCGCATTTTCTTCGAATCGCGCCGATCACAGGCCTATGACATCATCAGGACTGAGATTGCAAAGAGACACCAGGCCTACGTTATCTACCCTCTGGTGGAAGAAACGGAAAAATCAGACCTGAAGGCTGCCACCCAGATGGCCGAACATCTGGGGAAGGATATCTTCCCTGAACTGCGCATCGGGCTTTTGCATGGCAGGTTGAGCCCGGAGGAGAAAGAGGCTGTTATGGGTTCCTTCAAAGCATGCGAACTGGATATCCTGGTCGCCACCACGGTGATCGAGGTGGGAATCGACGTCCCGAATGCCACGGTAATGGTCATAGAACATGCCGAGCGCTTTGGTTTGTCCCAGTTGCACCAGTTGCGGGGCAGGGTAGGGCGGGGTGTCGCCAAATCCCGTTGCATTTTACTGACGCCGGGCAGGCTTTCCGAGGATGCTGAAAGACGGCTCAAGGTAATGGAATCCACCAACGACGGCTTTCGGATCGCCGAGGCCGACCTTGAAATTCGCGGTCCCGGGGATTTTCTCGGCACCCGCCAGTCCGGTATGCCCGACTTCAGGGTAGCAAATATTCTACGCGACGGCAGCATCCTGGAACAGGCACGGTGGACAGCGTTTGATCTGTTGGAACAAGACCCTGAACTGACTGCGCACAATCATGCACATCTGCGGGAGGAGTTGCTGCGCAGATGGGGGCAGCGACTGGAACTAGCCGGGATTGCCTGACTTGATTTATAGAGAACAAATTTACCCTGGAAGCTAAACGGCGTGGCATTGACAGGGCCGCTGAGGTTTGTGTAATTGGCGATGGCGCTCTTTGGATATGGAATATCGCGGATGAACAGTTTCA
>JBAYZR010000230.1:0-6074 GCA_041672425.1 Pedobacter sp.
CCTGCGGCATACCGGCCTCAAGGAAAATCCTGGCCATAGCTTGATAAAAGAGGGGCTCATCCGGGATCTGCCGGATTCCTTCCTGCAACAACAGTTCCACCGCTGCGTCAACATCCCCGGCAAGACGAAGCGATTCAGCTTTCTCAAGAGTCTTCAGTCGAACAATCTGTTTTGCCTGGTCAGCGTCTACTATCGGGCGACTCCATTTTTCGTTGAATAAGGCCTGGTTTTTGAGCATCGCCTCAACATAGTTGATCTGGTTGCCCTGGAAGGTGGCACTGCCAATATGGTGAATAAATACATCTCCGGTAATAATATTCTGGTATCCATCCAGTGCCGCCCGCAGGCATAAATCGTCATCCTCGAAGTTTCCGGAACCAAACTGTTCGTCCAGAATCCCGATATTCTCAATCAACTCTTTCCGAAACAGCATACAAAAACCGACAATCCGGCGTGAAGGAATCCGGCGGTATCTATATTGCTTCCTGAATTGAGCCGCAAATGGCATAAGTCCCTGAATATCAGTATAACCAACCCATGGCCACTGCTGAATCCCACTGATATTATTGGTCATCGGCCCGACAATCCCGACATGGGACGCAGTAAAACACTCCAGCATACCCCCCAGCCACTCTGGAGTTACTACGACATCATTGTTGAGAAGAAGTATGAATTCTCCTTGAGCAGCAAGGATTCCCTGATTACAGCCAGCAGCAAAACCACGGTTTTCTACGTTTTCTATCAGCCGATAACGGTTGTTTTTGGAAGTTTGTTCCCGCAACCAACTGACAGTACCGTCAGTTGATCCATTATCAACAAATATGATCTCATGCATCTCAGGGGTGTAGCGACTGATGCTGGCTATACACTCTCTGGTGACATCCAGACGGTTGCGGGTCAGGATTACTATCGATACAAGCGGCATGTCAACTCCAAGTGTATTCACCACAGCAGGAGAAAAAGAAAAGATATCAGGAAGCGCCTGATGAAGCGGGATACTATCATTTGTACAATATTGCAGATCGTCTCGCTGGATTCTGGCGCCCCATTTTTTAAAAAAAAGAGCACGGTTCGTGTCAAACTTCTTTCTCGCGTTTTCCAACTCCTGTTCCATAGCCATAAAGGTTGCCTGAACGTGACGGGCAGTCAGGATATGATTTTCTGAAGCAAAACCACTGGCAAGGGTTTGATCCAATTCCTGTAGCATTTTTGCTTCCGGCAAGGAGCGCTCCAGCTTCCGCATGCGTTCATTCAAGGTTTTGTTCTGGTGATGAATTACCTCGCTTGCGGCGCAGTAGTAAACCCTCATGCCTTTTGACAGGTATTTGTAGCAAAGGTCATCATCCTCCCAGCCATTCAGATAGCCTTCATCAAATCCGCCAAGCGCATGAAACTCGCCGGTACGCAGCAAAATACAGGCGCCGGTCAGCATCTTGTAATCCCGGCTTTTATTTACCGCCGGGTGATCCGCCGGAAATCGGTAGTATATATGGTGTGGTTGTGAAGTGGGATCATTCAGATTTGACCAGACCTTGCCGCAGTGCTGAATAGTACGATCTGGAAAAATCAGCTTGGGCGCCACCAGGCCAATATCGGGGGTGTTTGTGATGATCTCGTACAGAGGCTGAAACCAACCTGGAAGGACTTCGGTATCATTGTTAAGAAACAGCAGAAGTTCACCTCGGGAAGAAGAGGCGCCACGATTGCAGCTGCGGGCAAACCCGAGTGAGACTTCATTTCGGACGTACCTGATACAAGAATCCCCAGCTGCGGCGGTTACAAGCAGCTGGGGCGTATCATCGCTTGAGGCATCATCAACTACGATAATCTCGAAAGATACATGTGGCGGATATGCGGCCAGGGAAGCCAGGCAAGCCCGTGTATAGGTCAACTGGTTATGAACAGGAATGACAATAGACAGCACAGGAATGCTACAGTCCGGCAAGAAATGCCCTCGCATCAGAGTTCCATGGTTCGATGCTCAGAACCTTGCTGATGAAAGACCGTGCCTGCTCTCGCAGATTGTTGGCTTGGGAAATAATCGCCAGAGCGGTCAGTGTCTCAACATCTGTAGGGAATTCGCGTAGCAACTTTGTGTAGATTCCTATGGCTTCATCGGTACGCCCCAAGCAGCTATAATAGAGCGCTGCCAGATTTTTACGAAAAACAGCATTGGCCGGATTGCTGGATACGGCGGCTTCATTATGGAATCGTGCCCGATCAAAATCACCGGATTGGCTGTAGAGTACCCCCAGATCATTGTGTGCCAGGGCGTGGGTGGGGTCAATTGCTACTATACGCTCAAGTAACGCGAGCGCCTGACCGGAATTCCCTGTGGAAACATTCCCCTGTGCTTCGCGATACAGCTCATCGACCGATTGAACCGGTTGCGATGACGGAGTGGCAGGGGATGTTTGAGACGCCTTGTTGAGCGTAGCCCTCAACCGTGCCAGTACTTCATCCAGGCCTCCGGAGGGCGCCGGAGCAGTCGGTGGTATTGAAACCGGCGCAGCAGGTGGCGTGTCGTAAACCGGTTGAACCGGAGCCTGGGTTTGTTGCGGCTGCTGTTTAGCAAAAACCGGGGTCTCCGGAGTAGTGACACCCAGGCGGGCCAGGGCATCCCTTGCCTGCATGTTATAGGGATCAAGTTCTACCACCCGGCTAAAGAATGAACAGGCTTCAGCCTGCCGGTTTATCCGCTCGCTGATGACCCCCAGAAGAGACAACAGTTCACAATCCTCGGGATGGGCCCGAAGGATTTCGGTCAGCATCATGATAGCGTCATCGGTCCACCCCAGTTCGACAAAATAAAACTCGGCCAGATTTTTGACAATGTCCGGGGTACAGGGCTGAAGGCGGTTCGCCTTCTCGTAGCAGGCTAATGCAAGCAATCTTTCACCTTCGCGAAGATAGAGCACCCCCAGATCATTGCAGGCCATGGCGACATCGGGATAGATCTTCAAAAACATCTTGATTTCAATGATCGCCGTTTTGGGGTCATCCAGGGTCAGATTCATCTGTAGACGACGATAGGCGTTCTGGGACTCGTACAAATTGGCCGGGACAACAGTGAAACTCATGCCAGACTCCTTATCATGCGGTTTATCATGCAACTGCAATGAATTTACACCGAATATCTATTGTAAGGCAACGGGTATTTTAATGTATTTTTTATTCATGACAGAACACGTCAATAGCGTGAATAATCGCGCGATTCCGGGCCAGAAGTTTCCGCCCGAAACTTTGAATAGCATCTGCTGCGAGAACCGCATCAAAACCACCAAACTCAAACACACTTTTTCTCTGTATCATGACACAGGGTCCGTTCAGAATATCCGACCTGAGTCCCATCCCCATCACATTTGCCAGCAGGGCATCGGCAATACTGTCCAAATCCGGAAAAGAGACGTCAGCAAAGATCTGTTTCAGCACCATCCGGTAGTTGTGGCTGTCGGTCAGTGCCATGACAGCTCCGGCATCGGGCTCGAAACGGAAATAATTAGCCAGCCACACGAGCCAACCGTGCGGGAAGTTGAGTCCTGGCCGTGTAAAGAGAAGGTATTCGCCCTTGCAAAACATTGCACATTTGTTCAGAGTAGAACCATTCACAACAGCACAATCCAGCCAGCTCTCGATGCGGCGATCAAGGGCATAACCGGTCGGACGCACTCCCAAACAATGAATCTCCCTATCACAGCCGATAGTCGTTCTCTCAACCTCATTCAGAAAACGTTCCACTTCCGCAGCTGTCGGCGAGTGATCCCACCATGTAATGATCGAGATCAATGGATTCCTTGGCGGGTGATCGAAGCCGCCTTCCATAAGCTGGCGTACCGCTTGTACAATTCTGCGGACACTGCCTCCGTCGCGGCCATATGAATAGCTGGTGGCATAGCCCATCCGTAGTGCCGAAAGCTCGCCCGGATCAGCCCAGCTCCTGGCTACGGCCGCCTTCAAACCTTCCATATCCGCCACCTGTAGGCAAGCGGCACGCACCTTATACTCAATATCATCCGGGAGATAATAGGGATACTCCTGTAGCCGAGGGTTATTAACCACGATAACCGGCTTGTCCAGGAACATGAATTCCAGTACTACCGATGAAACATCGCTTATCAGAAGCTCGGCGGCCAGCAGGGCCGGTGATGCGTCGATATCATCGATAAAGCGGATGTTTCGGTTGCGGGCCGCCAGTTCCCGGTAGCGACTGACCCATGAAAGGTCGGTCATGGTATGCAGTTTGATCAGCAGGATGGTACACTCATCACACAGTTCGCCAATGCGCTCACCCATGCAGGGGATGGCGCTCAACTCCTCATTGAAGGTTGGCGCGAAAAGAATCACTCGCTTCCCGGCTGGAAGATCATGACGCCGCCGGAAGTCGTCGCGAATCCGTGCGGCGTTCGAGCCATATAGCGTGTCTGCCTTGACAAAGCCGGTCACGGCAATCGGCGTAAATACATTTCGCTGCAGGATCTCACGGTGAAGAGTACCAGGTACACAGATAAGATCGGCCCGGTTTTCGCGGCGTACCATAGGAGATTTCGTATAAAATCCCCCCTTGCTGATCATGCCATGCCCGACAAACACCAGCTTGCCGCACCATTTTAGATGGGTGCAGGCGTCAGCGCAGATCGTGACATCCGGTGCATAGGCCGCGATGTCGCCGATAAAGGGCCCTTTTTGCCCAAGACGGCGTATCTCGACCGCA
This sequence comes from Pedobacter sp., assembly GCA_041672425.1. GTDB lineage: Bacteria > Desulfobacterota > Desulfuromonadia > Geobacterales > Pseudopelobacteraceae > JACPFJ01. The sequence goes on from JBAYZR010000230.1 coordinate 4,712, forward strand.
TCCAGTCCCACACCAGTCCGCCCTTCAGCCGGTTCAATATACGGTACGGTACACCAGGCTGATTCATATCCTTCCAACCTCGTGAAGGCGTCAAAAACCGGTTCCAGAAAAGGGACATGCAGATTGCGTTCGATATAGAACAATATTCGGATAGTCTTTTGCGGAGCCGTAGCCAGACGTGGAAGCACTTCACGCACGGCGCGCTGTAGATCCTCGGGAAAATCGATTTCGATGGTGGGGAGGTCGGAAATATCAACCGCGGTCAAATCATGGCTGGAGACCAAACGCTCCAGCGCCAGCTCAAAATAGACCTTCAGCAACTGATCCCGCTCAATCACCTCTTCCAGCGAGGCCCGAAAAGCAGGCCCGAAGCCCCTTGAAAAGCGGGCAATGCCGATAAATTCTCCATAAGCATCGGCAGGAGAAACTGTTTTGCTCAAAGCGGTAATCCGGCAGCCTTCCAGCAATACCTTGACCTCTTCATCGCCGCACGGTTTGCGCTCAACCGCCAGCGCTTGCGGCGCCAGAGCTCCGGTCAACCTGCGGATCACCTCGGGGTGAATCAGGACATCACCGTTCAGGTATATGAAATCATCCGTCATTTCCCAGCGCGCCAGCCAAAGCGAATAGGCGGTATTTGTTTCGCCATAGCGTTCATTTTCAATAAATGTAAACGAAAACTCGTTACGTCTTGCAAGGCGATTCCGCACCATCTCCTGCATACACCCCACCACCAGCGCCACCTCGCGAACGTCGGCAGCAGCCAGGGCATCCAGCTGATGGTCCAGAATAGAGCGACCACCCACCAGAATCAGGCACTTTGGACGATCATCTGTATATGGCGCCAGCCGTGTCCCCTTGCCAGCCACCAGAATTATCGCTTTCATGATTTTCCTGTCCGCTTTGTTGTCAGCATCAGCGCGAGTGTATCAGGCAGTTCACAAACTCGTCACGCAATGAAATTCCCTCTTCAAAGATCGCACGGGCAATCGTACTGAACAGCGGAATTGAAATATTGAGATCGCCCATCTCCACAATGGTGCGGGCCATCTGCACCCCCTCCACGACCATCCCGACCTGGGTCAGCGCCTCTCTGGTCGCAACCCCCTGCCCCAGCAGACGTCCGAAACGCCGGTTGCGGCTGTTGGGGCTGATGCAGGTGGTGATCAGATCTCCCAGGCCGGCAATACCGTAGATCGTCTTGTGGCGGATCTCAAGGAATTCTGCAATCTCTACAAACTCCCGCAGACCGGAGGTCATCAACAGGGCGGTCATGTTATCCCCAAGAGCCAAACCATCGGCAATCCCCACTCCCACGGCTATAACCCCTTTCAATGCCGCACAAAGTTCCACCCCATCCACA
>JBAYZR010000231.1:0-6061 GCA_041672425.1 Pedobacter sp.
GATGGAGGTCATATCCAATGCCGGCGGAATTACCCCGAATGCCTCGGAGACGCTGCTGATCAAGCGCAAGGTTCTGAAACCCGATGGCCTTGGCGAGGAACTTACCATCACGGTTGAGCTGAACAAGTTACTGGAAAAGGGTGATACCAGCACCAATATCATGGTCAGGGATGGCGACAGCATCTATGTGCCGCGTGCCGCATTCGTGTATGTGAGCGGCGAGGTCAAGGCACCCGGGGCATACAAGATCACCAAAGGTCTGACAGTCCTGCGCTCCATAACCCTGGCCGGAGGATTCACCCAGAGAGCGTCCAAGGGCGGCCTTTCCATTGTCCGTAAATCGGAACAAGGGGAACGCTCCATTGAAGTCAATTTGGAGAGCCAGGTACTGCCCGATGACATCATCGTCGTGCCGGAAAGCTTCTTCTAGGCCTTGACCGTAAGTGTGACGATAGAAATTCCGAGGAGAACCCCTTGAACAATCCACAAGAAGAGATTCATCTGCGCGACTACTGGCAGGTCCTCAAAAAACGCCGCCAGATTGCCCTGACTTTTTTCGCAATAGTCGTCGCGCTTGTGGCGGTCTATTCCCTCGTTGCCACCCCGGTCTACGAAGGGACCGTCCAACTGCTGGCGGACAACGAACGCAACCAGACTCTCAACTTCACCGAGGGTGGCGGCGCCATTATCCAGGCGAAAGACATGGCCGACTTTTTCAACACCCAGAAAACCATTATCAGCAGCCGTAACTTTGCCGACCGTGTCGTACGCAAGCTCCAGCTCGACAAAAACCCTTATTTCAAGGATCTCAAGGCCAAAGGTTCCGGCGGCGTCATTGCTACCATATCATCTGCCATCCGCAATCTTCTGCCGGCCAAGGTCAAGGCTCCCAGCCTCTTTCCTGAGTATAAGTTCCGCGAAGAACTCGACCCTGGCCTGACCGACATGGTCCTGGATGGCACCACCCTCAAGATCGGCAACAAATCCAACATCCTTACCATCAACTTTACCGCCACCAACCCGACAGTGGCGGCGGTTATGGCAAACGGCATCGCCGAGACCTACCTGGAGCACAATCTGGATATCAAGGTCAAGCCCTACCGGGATGCGGCGGAATGGCTCTCTTCGCGCCTTGTGGAATCAAGGGCCAAGGTGGGCGAGTCCGAGACTATGCTTCAGCGATACAAGGAGGGGACAGGCGTTACCTCCTTCGAGACCAAGGAGAGTGTCATCAGCCAGCGGCTGCAGGAACTGATGACCCAGCAGGTGCAGGCCGAAGGGAAGCGTCACGAGACCGAGATCAAGTACCGGCAGATGCTGTCTGTTATTGACAAGCCTGAACTCCTGACCACCGTGCCGGATATCATGAGCAATCTGGTCATCCAGGGGCTGCGCTCCGAGGAATTGACGCTGCGCCGGCAGATATCGGAGTTGTCCGAGAAGTTCGGTGAAAAGCATCCCCAGATCATCAAGGCCAAGACCCAGCTGGATATGGTCAAACGCAACATCAACCTTGAGGCACGTAAAATGCTCAATGTTGTCAAGGCCGAATACGAGGTGGCCCTGAATCGTGAAAACTCCACCCGCCGGGAGATAGAGGGTCAGAAACAACAAGTACTTGGTTTGTCGCGCAAGGCGATAGATTTCAATGTCATTGCCGGTGAATCCGGGAGTAACAAGCAGTTCTACGAACTGCTCCTCAAAAAACTCCAGGAGGCCTCACTCTCCGGAGGAATGAACGTCTCAAGCATCCAGATCATCGACACCGCCGTGGTGCCCGATGGCCCGATCAAGCCCAAACGGGCCAAGAACCTGTTGCTGGGGCTGTTGGTGGGGATATTTGGCGGTGTTTCGCTGGCCTTCTTCGTGGAATACATGGATGACACCGTTAAGACCGCCGAGGATGTGGATAGGTTCCTGCAACTTCCCCTGCTGGACATAGTCCCGTTGAGCGAGGCGAAAAACGGACCGCTCTTTATCCTGAACGACCCAAAATCGAGCTTGTCCGAGGCCTACCGGACCATTAGAACCGGGATAATGCTTTCGACTCTGGATGAGGCGCCTCTCAAGATCTTGCTGGTGACCAGCGCCATACCCAACGAAGGGAAATCCACAACCGCCACCAACCTGGCAATTGCCATGGCCCAGATGGGGGAGAGGGTGCTGTTGGTGGACATGGACATGCGCAGACACAACCTGCATGAATTTTTCACCATCGACAACAGTGTCGGTATCAGCGACGTCATTGTTGATCCTTCCCGGATACCTGATGCCGTCCGGTCGGTTGGGGCGGTCCCCAATCTGCATATCATCACCGGCGGCACACTCGCTCCCAATCCATCGGAACTGCTCGGTTCCGAACGGATGCGCGACCTGATTATTGGTATGAAAGGCAAATTCGACCGGATCATCCTTGATTCCCCACCGCTGCTGGCCTTCTCCGATTCACTCGTATTGTCGCGCATGGCCGACGGGGTTGTGCTGGTGGCCTGGGGCGCCAAGACCCACCGCGACGCCATCCAGCAGGCTGCCCAGTTGCTCAAGGGGGTAAACGCCAGAATCCTGGGTGTGGTTCTGAACAGGATCGACACCACCAAACATTCCAGTCATGCCTATTACTCCTACTATTATGGTGACGCCAAGAATTCCGGAAAGCAGGCTGCGTGATCGATCTGCACTGCCATATCCTGCCGGGGATCGATGATGGGGCGCAAAGCATGCAGGAGGCCCTGGATATGTGCAGGATGGCTGAGGCCGATGGCATCACCACCATCGTTGCCACCCCGCACTACCAGCCCGTTTCCTGCCCTTGGGCTGCCACGGAGCTGAATGAGAGGGTTGCCTCCCTTCAGGACACACTCCGCATGGCCGGCATCGCCCTTACCATCCTGCCGGGCGCGGAACTTCCGCTATTTCCGGAGCTGCCTGGGCTACTGAAGAATGACCCCTACCTGACCATCAACCGCAGCAGCTATTTTCTGGTGGAGTTTCGTCCTCACGCTATTCCGGCCAATGCCATGCCTTTCCTGATTACGCTGATTAAGAGCGGCCTGGTGCCTGTAATCGCCCATCCCGAGCGCTGCGACTGGTTTGCGCGTCACCCGGATTTTTTTGACGAACTTCTTGGTCTGGGTGCGCTGTTTCAACTCACCGCCGGAAGCATCCTGGGTGAATTCGGGACAGGAGTTCAGGAATTCAGCCTGGGATTGATCAGGAAAGGGATGATCCATGTCATTGCCAGCGATGGCCATAACCGATCCGACCGCCCACCTCTGCTTGCGCAGGCCGTAACCATGGTTGCCGATCTGGTGGGAACTGCATGTGCCGAGGCAATGGTCACAACCACGCCAGCTGCGATCATTGCCAATCAACGGCTACAGTTCCCGGCTAGGGAAGAAATGCCTCTTCCCCGGCAAACCCATCCCCGCACCTGGTTCCAACGCCTTTTGGGCGCAAGCGCATGAACGCTGCCATCCCGCTCATGGACAAACTGCTGGAGAAGGGGGTGCTGTTTCTGCTGTTCTTTACGCCGCTCGTTTTCGGCACGGTCCAGAAGTGGTCCGTATCCATGATGGAGATCATCTCCTTTCTGCTGCTGGCCCTGCTACTGATCAAAATGCTGGTGACCGGTTATCACCCTGCCAAGGGCGCCATGACCCGACGCACCTCCATCATCCTCATGACTCTCTGCCTGCTGTTCGCCGCCTTTGCCACGCTTCAGCTACTTCCCCTCCCGGCCAACCTCCTGGGGCCTGCTTCTCCCGAGGCGCTCCGAATCCACACCACCCTCGGCAACGCAGCAGCCGATGCCTGGCAAACCATCAGCATCAACCCTTATGCCACTCGTCAGGACCTTTTGCTGCTGCTCTCCTACGCCGCCGTTTTCACAATCATTGCCAACCACTACCGTACCCAGGCCCAGGTTCGCACTGTCGTCACCGCCATCCTCTCCATGGGTGTGTTGCTGGTGATCATCGCCGTGCTGCAGAAGACCTTCTGGAACGGCAGGATCTTCTGGTTCTACCCGGTGGATGAGAATCTTGCCTCCGGAGCCGGTATCTGGGGTCCCTATATCAACCGCAATCACTTCGCCGGCTATCTGGAAATCGCCATCCCGCTCGCCCTGGGGATGCTCCTGTATTTGGCAACTACATCCCGAACCCTGCCCGGCGCAACGCTGGGCGCCAGGGCCATGCGTTTTCTCTCCTCGCCGACCCTCGGATCGCAGGCAAGCTATTTTCTGCTGGTGCTGGCCATGACCGCCGCACTGTTCGCCACGCTCTCCCGTGGCGGCATCATAGCCTGCACTGTCTCGTTCTGCTGCTTTGTCTGGCTCACCCGTTCCAGGCGCTCCCTGCGCCGGCGCTCTCTGCTGCTGGTCGCCGTGGCGCTGGCGCTGACCGTGGTGGTGGTCTTCGCTTCCTGGGATAGCCTTGAGGATCGCTTCGAGTTGCTGGACACCGATCATGTCAGCCGGCTGGATGCCTGGAGAGATTCCCTCGGCATCCTGCGCGACTACCCCCTGACCGGCAGTGGTCTGGGAACCTTCGAGGCAGCCTTCCGCCGCTATCAGACAAAAAATACCAATGGGATCTTCGACCACACCCACAATGACTACCTTGAGCTGCTTACCGACACCGGACCGGTTGGGTTTGCCCTTGTTGCCTTGGCCCTCGCCCTTTTCTTCACAACTCTCTACCGGAGATGGCGCAGGCGGCGCAGCATGTACGCCAAGTGCCTCGGCGCCGGGGGGCTCTCTTCCTGCTGCGCCATGGCTATCCACAGCTTTACAGACTTCAACCTCCACATACCGGCCAACGCGCTGCTTTTTACCGTTGTTGCCGCTTTGACCTATGCCGTACTCTTCAACGTCAGTGATCATCACGGGGCTGATCTTGCCCTTGCCAACACATTCCTGGCACCGGTGCCTGTCACCACTGTCCGTCGTCTGCTTCCGGTTACCCTGCTGCTCCTGCTTACCCCCCTGACCTGTATGGCAATGACCGGCCTCATGGCGGAGCGCCACTATGCCGCCGTGGACCGGATCCTGGACAACAAACAGACCGGGGAACTTGATTTGACGCCGCTGCTTCCGGAAACTGCGCCACGCTATGTGGAGGCCCTGCAAGAGGCCATGAAAGCCCAGCGCCTGGAACCTTCCAGAGCGTTATATAGCTGGACTGCGGCCGAGATCGCCACCCGTATGGGGCTCTGGGCCTCAGCCATGGAACTGCTCAAAGAGCCGCTCCCGGCAGGGGTGCCGTCCAGGGAACAAGCCTTTACCATGGCCCGCAGCCAACTGCAACTGGCGATCAGCGCCGATCCGACCAACCCTGATTTTCACCTGGCGCTGGCCGGGCTGTATGAAAACAGATATGGCGATCCGGTCGCTGCCCAGAACGAACTCAGGAGAGCAGTGGAATCCTTCCCCAACAATGCCGCTATACGTCTGGCAGTGGCTCGCCACCAGCTGGCAGCCGACAGAAAGGGTGATGCCCTTGAACAGCTGCGCCTGCTGGCCAAACTGGATGACAGCTACCAGCTCCCGGAATCATCCCGCAAGGCCGGGACGCTTGAGACCCAGCCGGGCTGGTACAGGAATATGCTCTACCGGAGTAATCTCTATGCCGCTTTGGATATGGCCTGGCGCATCACCCGCGACCCGCAGGTGGTAAAGGGGCTGATTCCGGAGCATTCCGAGGCGAAGATAGTGTTGCAGGCCTTCCTGGATGCGAAGTGGCTGGAGTGAGCGAGAGACAAGATTGTAAAGCGTATCTCGCAGGGAACACAGAGCTTTTGAAAGACTGAAACATGTCGATTTAGGAGCGAGATATGAACAGGATGAAAGTTAGTCGGAGAAGACGGTCATGGGACAGCTTGTAAAGTAGCCTGTCCCAGGAGTTCAAGAGGATTGACCGGGAGTTTTGGAAGAGAAGGTTGTTATTGATATAAGGGGACTGGCTCCGCAGGTGCCTGTCCCCCTTGGAGGGGAATATGCCGCGCAGCGCCAGAAGAGTTGACGACGAGGGAATCTATCATCTCCTCAATCGTGGCAATGGTC
>JBAYZR010000232.1:0-6041 GCA_041672425.1 Pedobacter sp.
CGGAGAGATCGCCTGGCAAAGCCGACATAACGAAGCATACTGTGAAGCCTTCGAGAAAGTGCAAAAACTGGGGTTGGTCTATCCCTGCGGCTGCTCTCGCAAGGAAATTGCCCTGTCCGCCTCGGCCCCGCATCCGGATGAAGACTGTATTCCCTATCCAGGTACTTGTAGCAATGGGCTGCGGGAGGGGGCGGCTGTCCGTTCCTGGCGTGTCCGCGTGGCGGATGAGGAAATATGTTTCGAAGACCTTCGCCATGGGCGTGTTTGCCAGCGTCTTGCCAGTAGCTGCGGGGATTTTGGGCTGCGCAGGGGCGACGGGGTTTTTGCCTACCAGCTAGCGGTGGTAGTGGATGACCACCTGACCGGTGTAACCCAGGTGGTGCGTGGCGACGACCTGCTCCCGTCAACACCTCGCCAGATTTATCTCCAAAGATTGCTTGGCCTGACGCAGCCAGACTATTGTCATTTGCCGCTGGTGACCGCCCCCGGAGGGGGCAAGTTGAGCAAGCGGGATAATCTTGTTTCACTTGATCGGGAAAATGTGAAGGGGAAGGAAGCGGATCTATTGTTGAGAGTATTGCGCTTTCTGGGACAGCACCCCCCGCGGTACCTTGTCGGCGCATCCTGCGGGGAGATTCTTGAATGGGGTGTCAGATATTTTGATGCAACCAGCATCCCGTTATCGGGCAGTGATGGATTTTTAACGATTTAAACGGTCAGCGCCCTGCCATCCATAACCACTGCCAGCCTCCCGGCAGGATGGCTAACTCCAATATGTAGCTTGATTTCCGGAATGGAGATGTTGTTTTTGTTCTGTGTCATAAACATGGGTGATAAACAAATGTGTTGTTTACCTTGAAAATCCCACCCCTCACGGACTTGAAGAATTAAAAACCAAAGTACAGTCCATGCGGCGCAAACCCCTTACGGCTGTACTGCAAGCCGTATAGACTTCAAACCTTCGCTGGATTGAGCGGGGCTTTTACAATCAACTTGATTTATACTTGTGAGAGGTATAATGTATGACATGGACGGTGAAGCTGTCACGTAACGCCGAAAAACAGAAAGCCAAGCTGTCAAAGCCATTACGGCAGATTATTTACGCCCTTGTTGGTGATATTGAGGCGGGCGGGCCTGTCCGTGGCGACTGGCCGAATTATGGGAAGCTGGCAGACGGAAAGCATCATTGCCACCTGAAAAAAGGCAATCCGACGTATGTTGCCGTTTGGGAAGTTCAAGACAAGAAAATCAAGCTGGTGGAGGTGCAATATGTTGGAACGCACGAGAAAGCCCCATACTGAGGTTGCCCGTTTCGTCGGGCCTGCAAAGAAGCTGCAAGAACTCCGGGCGTATGCGGCTACACTTGGGATTCAGGAATCAGACGATAGTATCCCCTGGCGTGAAGCCTTCCCAGAGTTTCAGGGCAACGAGGCGGGGACGACGCTTTCCGGTTATCGCCACCGGGAGGGCATGACACAGATGCAGCTTGCCGAAGCAACGGGCATTCCCCAACGTCATATCAGCGAAATGGAAAGCGGCAAGCGGATTATTGGAGTTGTCAACGCAAAGCGGTTAGCCGTCGCCCTGCATTGCGACCATAGGCGGATGTTGTAAATTCACCCTTTCGGAGATACCCGCTACAAGGCAGCATGGCTTTCCCAACAACTGAAACACAAAATTGACCGCTCCCCGAAAAGGAGCGGTTTTTTTTGTATCCAAGATCAATTTGCGTCAAAATTATTGCCTTTCCCATGATAGAGGTAATCCGCTGAATTATGCTGAAAAAACAAAACAGCGCCTGAAATTGTGCAAATTTTGCATATCGTGCATGACAAAACGTCCGCGACCGTGGTTTTATAAAAAATAAATTTGCTGATTACCCTTGCAAATCCAGGAAAGGAGCGAATTACCCCCGTAACGCAATATACCTTGTCGGATAACAACCGACCTACCCTGATTGCGGGATAGCCAAATCATTGGCCCGTGAACTGCCACATGATCGCCCTTTCAGCAAGCTTGAGGCTATGTTTTCGGTGACACTGGATTATGACCAGGTGAACCCTGTGTCTGTATGCGGATATTCAAAGCTCTGGGGGATGGTCAGAAGGGAAAGTTAGGCGCTTTCTTGACGAGATCGGGGCGTCTATCAATTACCCCGAAAGCACGGCGAACTTCCGGAACCAACGCGGAGGAATACCAGAGTCGGCGCTTTCATTACATTTCACCCCCTAGCCAGACTATCAGAGGATACACGAAAGAAAAAAGGGCTGCGGCATAAGCCGTAACCCTTTGTTTTAATTGGCGCGCTTGGAGAGATTCGAACTCCCGACCTACGGATTCGTAGTCCGTTGCTCTATCCAGCTGAGCTACAAGCGCATAAACATATAGCAATCTATTATTTGTATTTAAATATCAAATCATTGCATTCTATGCAAGTTAAATATGACTTTGTCAAAGTCATTGACACATTCCGAAAGTTGATAGTATATGAATAATCTGGCCGTTTCAGGGTTCAAGCCGTAAAAAAAAAGTTACAAGGCAAGCAAATGGAATGAGGTCGACAATGAATAATCCTCCCCAATCTCCCAATCTCCTGCACAGTGGCGTTCAAGATGACGCTACGGTACATGACAAGACTGTCAACAAGAAATACCTTGTTAATAAGATCAATTATCTGAACTTCCAGGATCAGACCATTCTCATCAGCCTCAGGCATGCCAGATACGACAACACCATATCCCTCCGTGTAAAGCCTCTCCCATGCGCCGGTGAGCGCCTCGAATGCTGCTGGGTTGACATTGCCAATATCGACCAGATACTGAAGAGTTATCGCTTCGAGTACTTGCTCATTCCTGACGGTCACAAACTTCTCCTTGTCAATGCACAAGTGATATGTATGAGCGCCAGCATGATTACCCTTCTCTTGCCGGTGAACTGCCGTGAATTCAAAACCAGGAAAATAAAACGGCATTCATGCATCGGGATAACTACGCAATTCACCCTGAACAGCGTACTGTTTCATGGCGACCTAATTGACTTCACACCAGTGTCGTTCCTGATGGACGGAAACACGGAATCGTTGCAGGTTGTACGATGGACCATGCTGGAATCGAGAGTAAACCTCCACATGTATGCGGGCACAAAAATTCTCTATACTGGTGAATGTATGATCACCCGAGAGAGCCGTAACAAGAGTGACGGAAGCAGAAAGTTTGTTATGAGTCCCACAACAAGCGGCATTCAGCTCATCAAACCAAAACAGTACCGAAACAAACGACAGGAACTGGTCCCGTCGCCTAACATTGTTTTCAACCACCCGTTAATTGGCAGTACAGTGAATCTCAAGGTTGCAGACCTCTCCGGTTCCGGTTTTTCGGTGGAAGAGAGCGTTGAAACTTCAATCCTGCTACCGGGGATGATCATCCCGGAGATCGAAATCAGTTTTGCCCATGGGCTGAATATCCGCTGTAAGGCTCAGGTTGTATCGCGAAACGTGGTTGAACATGGGGGACTGGCTGAAGTGGTTAAGTGCGGGTTTGCCATTCTGGACATGGATATCCACGAACACGTGAAGCTTTTGTCCATCCTGCATCAGGCGGAAGACAAAAACTCCTATGTCTGTACCGATGTCGACATGAATGCCCTCTGGGACTTCTTTTTCGAAACCGGGTTCATATACCCGGAGAAGTATGCCTATTTTCAGGCAAACAAGGAGCAGATCAAAAAGACCTACGACAAGCTGTACGGGCAAAACCCCCATATAGCGCGACACTTCATCTATCTGGAGCGAGGAATGATTCTGGGACATATGGCCATGGTCCGCTTCTACGAGGATTCCTGGCTGGTTCATCATCATGCAGCCAGAAAAACGGTCTCGATGAAGGCGGGCCTGACGGTACTGAACCAGGTCAGTCAGTATCTGAATGAGCTTCAGAATCTTCATTTTACTCATCTGCGTTTTATCTATTGCTATTTCAGGCCCGAAAACCGGTTCCCCAACAGAGTGTTCGGAGACTTCGCACGCCAACTGAACGACCCTAAGGGGTGTTCTCTCGATAAATTTGCCTACCTTCATTACCGCGGGGTAGATGATGATGACGCCATGCCGGAACCGTGGGAACTGACTGATGCGACCCCTTTTGATTTTACGGAGCTACAGGATTTCTATTCGTTCGTGTCGGGAGGCCTGATGATCGACGCCTTTGATCTACAGCCGGGTATCGCCTTCCAGGATGAAGTGGCAAAGAAATACGAGCAATTGGGATTCAAGAAGGAGAAACATTATTATGCTCTTCGGAGGGAGGGAAACCTCAAGGCCCTGATTATGGCGCACTGCACCGATGCCGGGTTCAATATGGCCAATCTAACCAACTGTGCCATCTTCATAGCGCTCGACGACACGATACCATCCGACATCGTGGGAATGGCCCTCGGACAGGTGTCCGCGCTTTATGAAGGCAAGGAGATGCCAGCGCTGATCTATCCCTTTTCCTTTGTGGAAGAGCAGTCTATCCAATACGAGAAGGTTTACATGCTATGGATAATGAACCTGCACTACAGTGACGACTACTTCAGGTTTAGTGACGGGTTATTCAAGGGTATAAGGACAACCGATTAACGGAGATGATGACATGGTGTCTTCAAAGTCTGGCGCCCGCCCGCTCTACAACAGCCGGATCATAGATTCGTATATCAGACTCATCAAACAAAAATACACCTACGTCAACGTTGGTGATCTGTTGAATTTCGCCGGAATGAAGGGTTACGAGGTCGCTGATGAAGCCCACTGGTTCACACAGGAGCAGGTCAACCGCTTCTACGAGAAACTGGTACACGTTACCGGCAATCACAACATTGCCAGGGAGGCCGGTCGTTACGCCGCATCACCGGATGCCCTCGGTGTTATGCGGCAGTATTTCCTGGGACTTATGGGCGCCTCCAATACCTTTGAGATTATCAGCAATACCACCGCTAATTTAACCAAGTCTTCCCGATACGAATCCCGAAAGATCTCTTCCAATAAGTTCGAAATTACGGTTACTCCCCTTGAAGGAGTGGTGGAACAACCATTCCAGTGTGAGAACAGGGTCGGTTTTTTAGAAGCTGCGGTACTTATCTTCAGCCGCAAAACACCTGGTGTTGAGCATTTTCCTCATATTGAACATATCGAGTGTATGTTCAAGGGTGGTAAGGTTTGCCGGTATGTGATTACCTGGGAGAGATCGCTTTCAATCATCCTGAAGAAATTAAGGGGTATGCTGGTATTCCTTTTGGCCATCTTCAACCTGACGTTGATGATAATGGGTAAATGGAGTGTTCTGGAGGATTCACTACTTGGCTCCATGTTTCTGGTCATGCTTCTTATCATTAGCATCGAAAAGAGCGAAAAAAATGAAAGACTGGCGAGTTTGAGCAACACGAAAGAGTCCAATGACAATCTGCTCAATCAGATCAATATCAACTACAACAACGCGCTGATGACCAACGAGATAGGTCAGGCGCTCGGCCGATATACCAACAGCGGGGATATCCTGTCCCATGTTACCCAGATCATGGAAAAGCGGCTTGATTACAGCCGTGGAATAATTTTAATGGAGAATCGTGAAAAAACAAGGCTGGTGATAACAACCTGCTACGGGTATGGGGAGGATCAGCGCGACTATCTCCTGAATTTGGCTTTCCATCTGGACAGGCCTGCATCCAAAGGGGTATTTGTACGGGCTTTCCGGGAGCAGAGACCCTTTCTAATCAACGACCTGAACGATATCGAGGAGGATTTATCACCTCGCAGCCTCGCCTTTGCAAGGAAGCTGGGGACGAAATCGTTCATCTGTTGCCCGATTATGTGCGAGGACAATTCAATAGGGGTCGTTGTCGTAGACAATGTGAAGATAAAGCGGCCGCTCGTCGAGAGCGACGTGAGCCTGCTGATGGGAATAGCATCCATGATCGGCATCAGCATCCGAAACAGTGAACTCATTGAAGCGAGGGTGCGTGTGTTCAAATCGATTCTGCTCGTCCTGGCAGCGAGTATCGACGCA
>JBAYZR010000233.1:0-5990 GCA_041672425.1 Pedobacter sp.
CCTCCACCATTATCAGGGCCACCACCACCACTACTATTACTCCCACCACCGTTTGAATTAATGTTGTATGTGACATGCCCTGAAGGATCAATGGCGTTAACCGGATTATTTTGCACATAACTGTAACGGTTCAAACTCTGCGGATTCCCCGGATCCGGGACAATCGTGTCCGGTGTGAGGAACCGCCCAAGGTCAGGATCATAAATCCTGGCATTGTAATTGTACAACCCGGTCTCGTAGTCCAGTTCCTGACCTGTGTACATGTGGTTAACCGCAGCCGTGCCGGATTCCTGTCTTGTCTCTCCGAAGGGGAAATAGGCGAGGTCCTCGGCCTTGTTCCCCGCAGCATCGGTTACCACACTCGTGCTCCCCTGGTGGTCGGGGTGATAGTAAAGGAGTTTACTGTCGGTCTTGAGGGCGACCCTTGTCTCTCCGGCAAAGATGTACTTGGCGCATGATCCACCGTTGGAACATTCATACAGCTTGTCGATATAGACCGTACTGAAACCGGAAGCAGTCTTCTTTACTCGCGTGCCGTTGCCATCATAAACGAAGCTGACGTTGCCAATACTCGTCGGCATATTATCGTAGTTGTAGATAATATCTCTGATTCCGTCGTTTTTGATGTTGCCATTATCGTCGTACTGAAACACACGACCGCTGCCGGTAGAGCCAATTGCATGGGCTCGAACAGGAGTATAGGTTTCACTAGCTATGTTCGTCGGCAACGGTTTGTTCAGCCGGTCGTTTATAGCGATAATATTGCCCTTATTGTCGTAACCATAGGCATTGTCAATCAGCAAGCCTTGGTTTGGACTGAGAACGGATAGATCGCTCAAGCGCTTGGAGACATTGTAATAGCTAAAGATCGTGCTGGCTTGATTACCATAGACGGTATTGCCGGGGCGACCAAGGGAGTCATAGTTGGAATAGGTAACATAATTGCCGACGTTTTTGAGGTTGCCGTCATCGTGGTAACCATAGCTGACCGTTTCGTTGTCCGGGTAAGTGATCTTGTCGAGACGGCCGTTCAGGTACGCAAATCCCAGTGTGTAGCTCGAACCACTGATGGTCTTTGTGCTGCTGCTGATTCGCCCAATGTTGTCATAGTTGTAGACGGTCTGGCCGGAACCGTCTGTCATCTTTGTAAGGCGTCCCCTGGGATTGCTGGAGGTGAGTTCATCATAAACGTACTCGACTGAGGTGCCGTCCGGGTAACGCTTGAAACGAAGTCGACTCAGAGGATCATTGCCGTAATCAAAGGTTATAGTCTGCAGATTCGCATCCTTCTGGGTTTTCAGATTACCTGCCGGATAATAGGTATAACGCCACACCCCCATGTCCGGGTCTTTCATGTAGGTTTTTCGTCCAAGGGAATCGTAGTTCATTAAAGTCTGATATTGCACCGTCGCCTGATTTTTGGCATCGGTAACCGTAATAAGATTGCCTAACGCATTATATCCATATGTCGTTGTCGCATAAGGGGAACCTGGTTCCGTACTGCACGAGGGGTAATCGCCCTTATATTCCTCAACCTTGACGAGCCTTCCTAACGTATCTACAGTCGTACGCTTACGATGCTTGTTCGCATCGATAGAGACTGTCACACCATTACCGTAACAGGTCCGGATGCTCACGGTCTGGTTTGCATCATTCAGGTAATTCGCGGTTTCATTCCTGCCGAGAGCATCATAGGTATAGGTGGTATATTGTTCCGCATCACCTTCAAAATGCGGCATGGTGGTTCTTGAGACATAATCTCGCACATCGTAACTTGTGCTGTTTGCGATCACCTTGGCGCCAAGGCCTTTCTGGCGTGTTTTAGTGGTGCGTCCCATGCCATCGAAATAGGCTTCTGACCATAGCCCAACTGAATTTGTCGTGCGGACATGCTGGGTGCCGACATTCCCGAAATTGTTATATGCCCAGGTGGTCTGATAGTTGTCTGGCAGCAGCTCCCTGATCTTTCGACCGAATTTATCGTATTCGTAGTATGAATATGTCCCCGAGACAACACCGTTCGGATCTTTCACAGCTTTTATTTGCCCGTAAAGTCCTGTGTCGGCGAGAAGCCCGCCAACACCATAGTAGCTGGTTCTAGCCTCGTGCCCCAGTTCATTTCTGGCTGTAATGGGAAAGGTGTTGGTACTGTCATATTCGGTCGTGGTTATATGCCCATTGGCATCACGTGAACACTTGATATTGCCATAGTCGTCATATGCCATCCTGGCTTCCGGATCGGCGTTGGACTCGCTGTTGTTCCAGCGGACAACCCGCGTGAGGCTACCTTTAGTTGGGTTCTGATTGGTTGAGGCAGTCAAACAATCCGACACACCGTCATAATAGTAATCGGTATGGGCGATTTTTGAGCTCAGGGAGGTTCCGATACCCTGGTAAAGGGTCTCTTCAAGCGGCAGCCCAACTATCCATGCTGATTCATTGCTGGTATATGTCCTGGTAGTTGTGCGGTTTAGCGCCGTATTTGCAGGATTAGCCACGTCACCGTACATATCCTCTGTTTTCACGTTTCCGGAGTTGTCGTAATCGTAAACCGCCTTGGCATGTCGCGCGTCGCTCCTGGCCTTGCAGGTGACATTTACCGTGCTTCCATCACAACTGTACGTATCTACTTGTTTTGGCGGATTAAAATAGTAAATTGCCTTGCCAAGGGTATCATATATCGTGCGGGTGTCATAAGTCGTCTCAACCTCGGAAAAATATCGGCCACCACTATCGTAAGTGATTGCACGATAAGGTTTTCCTTTCATGTAGCCTGTCGCGACATTTGGATCGTTGACATTAGCCGCAGTATCATTTCCCTGGTGGAACCATGTTTCAGTGATCTGCTGTTCACCATTTGAACCTGTGGGTCCATTGACTGTGACATTATTGAACCCGCGGAAGTCACGTTCTATTGGATAAAAATAACCGTTATTGTAGTCAATTGTAGTATGGGAAACATTATCATTGCCGTCGTCTGTGGTGATCGAAGTTACCGCCCAGACAGGAAATGGGATCTGATTGTCATTGAATTTGGTAGACGCCGTATAATCTAAAGAAATTGAGCCGCCGATGTGATTTTTAAATGATCGAAGCATGTCGAGTGGCTTGTCGTTAACCTTAGTGTAAAGATAGTTACCATAGCTGCCACCAAGCCCGCTCCAGCCTAAGATGCCAGCTTTGCCGTTTCCGATGTAATCGCCTAACAATATTGCCGATGGATTATTATTGCATTTAAAAATGTCAACGAACTTGAGAGTACTATCAGGGGCATTTCCATAGTTTTTAATAGTAACTGTTGCGTCACCATTCGAAAAGTATATCGTGCTATTTTTGTATAGCATTTCAGATATCGGATAACGACAAGTAAAAAAAGGATTAAAATAATATGAAATTTTCAAAACATCTGATTTGCCATCACCATTGAAATCGCCAACAAAATAATTAACGATAGAACCAATAATGTTGCCCAGGCCAGTGACAGTTTTTCTTGTAAAAGCACCATTACCGTTCGATTCAAACAGATCGCTGTTTGTTGAGTTGCTGTCCGTTTTTAATATGTCCGAAACACCGTCACCATTGAAGTCTCCGGTAAAGACCTTTATGTTCGAGTCACCCCACCCCCCCAACGCACCGAAACCAAACGGTTGAATAATAGCTGTGAAACTACCATTGGCTTCCGGAACCAATAAACGATTGTTGCCGTCAGACTGGAGAAGCAAGATACTCGTCCTTCCGTTGTTGACAAAATTGCCCACCAGATGATTTGCATATGTCCATGAGCCAAGGTTGTACGGTGTTGACGAAAAGCCACTTTTTGAGAAAAATCCCTTTGAGATTCCATTGCTTTGCCAGACGAGAACATCGGTTCTCCCGTCGCCATCAAAATCTCCGACAAGCTTGGTAGCCGGTTCCGCCCATGTTGCTGATGAACCTAATGGGTTGGCTTGAATATCGAACTTACCATCACTGTTGTAGTGATATATGTTGTTCGTTCCATCTGACTTCATTATCAGAAGGTCAGTTTTACCGGCGCCATCAAAGTCACCTGTAAGGACAACAGGAGAACCAGCCATCCAGCCGGAATAAGGGTTTCCATTTGCATCGACCGGAGTGAAAGAGGTGAATGTGCCATCACCATTTGACAAAAGCAGCTGGTTATTACCGTCCCCCTGTAATTTCAAGATGTCAGTTTTACCATCACCGTTGAAATCACCGACAAGATGAACTGTATTGCCAATCAACCAGCCCGCGCTAGCAATCCCAGCTGGATTTACAGACTGTGCAAATGAGTTATCGTCAATATCTCCATAATCCGGAGAATTAAAAAGGTTTATATGATCAATCGCGCCCTCATTTAGAATCGCACCTGTATCAGCTACATCAGCATCTTTTCCAAGCTGTGTTACTCCGGTAAGAAGTGATCTATTCGTATTGCTGCCTGGTTTATACTCCAGCTTATAGGCACGCACCCGACTGCCGTTACTCGCAGTAATATCGATGAGTCTCAGGAGTTTTGCGGTTTTTATCTGGAATTTGGAAGCGAACATGTCTGGCGCATCGGTGCGGTCTTCGAGGTAGAATTTGATTTGGTTACCGTTGTAATTGATGTGGTCTAGATAAAGCTGGCCACTAGTTAACTCATTACCAGCAATATCTTTAACCAGACCAACACTAATATAGGTAAATGTTATGAAATTGCCGTTTGTATCTTCGATCCGATCTAGCGCCCATCGAAAGACAACTTGCGTGTCATTGACCCAGCCGATTATCTTGGAATTATCTGACCGACCGAAACAAAACTTGACGCCAAGCTTGTTTGTCGCAATGAAAGAACCGTCGGACTGTTTCTGGATACGCATAAAGTCTGACTGAATCTTCGAATGGAAGTCTCCGCTTGGAATTTTAATCAGCTCCGAGATTGACCCGGCACGGCGAAGAACATAGTCATCATTCGTATAATCCACGCCGTGCCGCGTGGAGCGTTCAATGGCGCCAACTTCCATCTCCCAGCCCTGACCGAGCCAGCCGTTGCCGTTTCTACTGCTGTATGTGAGCGCGAGGCCCGGTTCCATGCCGTTTCGTCCAAGCGGCACCTCAATCGGTATCTGGTAGCTCATCGCCCCGGTAAAAAGATCAGGCAAAGGAGTGTCTCCGCCGCTGCCGTTTGACGTTCCTCCACCGAGAACAACACTCTCCACCGTCTTCGCAATTCCATCTTCTTCTGCAAATGCCTGACAGGGCGACATCCACATCTGGACTATCAAACCAAACAACAACATTCTGCCCACTATTTTGGAAACCTGCTTCAATTGTTCGATTAACACGTACCCCTCCTAAGTCGGCTTAGCCGGAACCAAACAGGTTGTATTATACTTGTGATAATTACAGCATTGTGGAGGCGATTATGGTTGAGCAAATCACTGCCCGTTATCGTGACCGACTGTCTGGGATATTATCCTGCTATGATCGCATTGTCATTACCGGCACTATTCCGGGTGCATGCTATGCTGCCGGAATGACCTCTTTTTTATATATGCACCAGATACGCATCTTTGATTATGCCCGCTTTGCAGAACCATTACGGGAACGTATTCGTTTAATGGCACAACAAGACGAATCATAAGACATATCTCAAATCAAAGCCGGGTAAATGCCTTCATTACTACTTCTATTTTCAGGATGAAGAGCTGGGACTTATCTATCTTTGCGTTCCGACATGGTGCCCGTTTCGTCTTCAGTTTTACTGCAACGGACATAACTGGCTTGCCAGAATGCTGGCATCTAATGGAATCGGTTACAAAATGGCCGACAATGCCTTTATCGACATTGACGACTGGGATCGTGCCCAGGAACTGGCTGACAGTTTTTCTCCCGACAGTCTGCATCGAATCCTTGACCGCACAAGGCTTGGTCGCAGCGTAACAGCCGCGTGCTGCCAAATAACCGAATTGACTATTGTTCCGGCTCTTGCAAGCTGAAGTCTTATC
>JBAYZR010000234.1:0-5985 GCA_041672425.1 Pedobacter sp.
CAGTTCCTTTATGAAGCGGCTAACCCCTTCGATTCCGAGATTGTTTTGCAGCTTGTATAAATCCTTGTTTAAAATGTAGTAATCCGCCGACCCTGCCTTGTCGGAGTTGATGCCCTCTCCTACGTGTGGAATTGGAACTTCTCTTGCGTCGTGAAGCTGCCCCAGATGGAAATCCCTGTCTGAAATATAGGAGAAAAAACGGAGAGAAGAATTCCCATTGGCGTCCATTGGCGCCGTATTAAAATATATTCTATTCGATGTACTGGCGCTCCAGATAAGAAGTTCCTCTCTGACTATCTTGAGTAACTCCTTCCACCCACCAGGTTCACTCTGACGAAACAGGCGTACATCAGGATACCACGCTGAATCATTTCTGTTCAGCATCCATCGCCAATCCGCTGCAAAAGGCAGCAAAACCCAGGTAGGACAGCCAAGACTTCCGGACAGATGCGCAACAGATGTATCTATGGAAATAACCAGATCAAGATGTTCCAGCAGAGCGGCAGTGTCGGAAAAATCATTTATCCAGGAGGTCAGATCGATAAGCGGCAAACCTTCAGGTTTATCAGCAGGTTTAGAATCCTCACTCATTTGGAGAGAATAAAACCGTATGTTCTCCATCCCGGAGAGGGAAGTCAATAACTCACCAGGACAACTTCGGCAAGGATCCGGTCTCTTCCTCCCTTTCCAGACAATACCTACATTCAAGCTGGAATTGCGGGGAAACAGCAGGTCCCACTTTTTTTTGTGTTGAACAGGAACTGACAGATAGGGAATAGTGGATGGGATGTTTTCCGGGGTTGTTCCGAAAATTCGGGGAAGAGAAAGCAGGGGAACATGCAGGTCAAAAGATGGTAGCCTTGCTCCGGTCTGAATAACCTTGATAACGCCTGGCATCCGGCTGAAAAGGCTTGTCAAGGGGAGTGGAACCTCCAATAAAATACGTCCCCCCCTTTCCGCAACCAAAGGGATATAGCGACCAAACTGGATCGTATCCCCAAGCCCCTGCTCGGCATGGATTAGAATGGTTTTACCGGTAATTGACTCCCCTTTCCATTCCGGGCAACAAAAATTCCGCGCTGGGGTTGGATACCCTTTTTTCTTCCAGCGCCATTCAAATCCCTGCCACCCTTCCTCATAGTTCCCCAGTAATAGATTCAACAGGGCCTGATTCCAGTGGGCTTCAGCGCAAAAAGGATCACGCTGTAACGCCTCCTTATAGCGTACCATTGCCTCCTGATAACACCCCAGACGTTCCAGTGCGGTTCCCATGGGCACCAAAGGTTCGGCGCTGTACGGCATGAGACTGGCGGCGCGGCCATAACATGCAATCGCCTCGTGGAGACGCTCCATGGCTAGCAGGGTATTGCCAAGGTTATGATGTGCTTCGGCAGAATCCGGTGTAAGTGAAAGTACATGGTTGTAGATTGTCACAGCCTCATCATAGCGTTCACAATCATGCAGTGCGACGGCAATGTTGCTTAGTATTCCAGGATTTGACGAGTTTTGCTCCAAGGCATTCATATAATGCCGCAGGGCTTCTTCCTTTTGTCCTGACTGGTGAAGGCGCACTCCTTCGGAAAGTTCATCCGGTGTTCCGGAGCTATGTGTCGTCATCGTTTTATTCAATCAAACTCCGTGTTGCTCTGAATGGCTATATCCTGCTATAATAAATAAAGGTTATATACAAAACTGACGATATATTAAGCGTAACGGATCTTGCGCCGGATGCCTGCCTGGGAGGTTGTCATGGATAATTATTTTACCGAAAGCAAAGTATTTACTGCGTTATCCTCAATACAAAGTACAAGAGACAGTATTGCTGTGAGTGCGGTTTCCAACGGGATGATGCTTTATCAGAAAGGAAACTACAAAGCGGCGGCAGCCGCTTTCAAGTATGCAACCTCCTTGAAACCGGACTATATTGACGCCTATAACTATCTTGGGATGGCGGATGTCGCAGCCGGAAACAAAAAAGACGCGGTTAATGCCTACACGATTTCACTGAAGCTTGATCGAACACAGGATGGTATCCATGTAAAGATGGCCAATATCTACATTGAAGATAAAAAGTATGCTCTGGCAGAGAAAGAACTTAAGACTGCCAGTCAGGTTAATCCGTCAAATGCACTGCCATACTATACCCTTGGACTCCTTCAACAGCAATTGGAAAAGCCTGCTGAGGCAGAGAAGTCTTTTCGGCAGGCTGTTCGCCTGGCGCCAACAGATGGCAATGCATATTACGGTCTGGGCGCTTCCTTGAGCAAGCAGGGGAAATATGATGCAGCTATTACGCAGTTGAAGAAAGCAACCAGCCTGAAAAGAAATTTTGCTCCGGCGATGTTTGAGTTGGGCAACGCATATGCTGGCCAGGGCAATACGGATAAGGCGCAGGAACAGATAGATGCGCTGGCAAAACTGGACACATCTCAAGCGGATGGTTTTGTTTCAGATCTGACAACCACCCTGAGCAAGCCTAAAATGAACTATCTAGTAAGTGATAAAAGTTCCTTCAAATATAATTTAGGCACGATTCCTCTGATAGCGCTTGATACATCCCTTATAACACCAGGAGCAAAAAAGGAATTCAGTATGACCTTCCATTTCGACTCCACGATGGACAGCAAATCGGTTACGGACATTACCAACTGGAAGATATCCCGTGCCGCAGGAAGTACTGCCGGCCTTTATGATAATGGTCTTTACCGGGCAACTGACCGGGCGCCGGCAATTACTCTGCCGAACCGCGTGATGTTTGACCCCACAAAACAGGAAGCAACGGTAGTGTTTTCTATCTTTCAGAATGATACCGGAACCGGCACTATTGATCCGTCGCATCTGACATTCAAATTTCAGGGCAAAGATGCCAGTGGAAAGGTTATGGATCCTAAAGCGGATCAATACAACGGATTTGCCGATAAAGTATTCTGATTTGATTCAGCTGTAGATGCGCTTGATGAGTATTCTTCACACTACGTTCAGGTTGTAGCCTTTTCCTTCCAGGTAGTACACAATTTCCTTGATATGATCATAGCCGCGTGTCTCAAGTTCGAGGGACACGTCCGTTCTGCCAATGGCTAGAGATTTGGAACGCCTGTCATGGGTGATATGGAAGATATTTGCCCGGGTGGCGGCAATATTGTCAGCCAATGTTGCCAGCGCGCCAGGATGATCGTCCAACTCCACTATCAGCTTGAGATATCGTCCACCAGCAATCAGTCCTCGCTCCACAACCTGAGAAATAGTTTTTACATCAATATTTCCACCTGACAGCAGGCAGACTGTCTTACCTTCGATATTTGGAATCCGGTGATTTAACAGAGCTGCCAGTGTCACAGCCCCAGCCCCTTCCACCAGCAGCTTGGTTTTCTCAAGCAACGACACGATAGCCAGGGCTATGTCCTCTTCCTCCACCTGGACAATTTCATCGACAGAGTCACAGATCACCGGAACCGTCTTTGTACCGGGCAATTTTACTGCAATCCCATCGGCAAGGGTAACGCAAACCGGCTGTTCCATCGGCTTGCCCGCAGCAAAGGAAGCCGACATGGATGGAGCTGCCTTGGATTCAACGCCGATGATGCGGACTTTGGGAACAATCTCACGCACTGCTGTTGCCATGCCTGCAATCAGGCCGCCACCACCAACAGGAACTACCAGATTTTTTAGATCCGGCAGTTCATCGAGTATCTCCAGGGCAATGGTTCCCTGTCCGGCCATGACCAGCTCGTCATCAAATGGGTGAACGAACAGGGCGCCGGTAGTTCGCTGCATTTCCCATGCTGCCTGGCAGGACTCGTCAAAATTCCGACCGATCAGTACGACCTCGGCTCCGTAGTCGCGGGTGGCATGCACCTTTTGCGGAGGTGTGATTTCCGGCATAAAGACCGTAGCCTTGACACCAAGCAAATCGGCAGAAAAGGCAACCCCTTGGGCATGATTACCTGCTGATGCGGTAATGACACCATTCTTAAGGGTTTCACGAGGCTGGGCGGTCATGAAATTGAGGGCGCCCCTGATCTTGAAGGAGCCGGTCCGTTGGAGGTTCTCGCACTTGAAAAAGAGAGGCATTCCCAATCTTTCCGAGTAGTAATGGGAATAGATCAGTTCTGTCCAGCGGACGCGTTTCTTCAGGCGGTCATCTGCTTCCTGTATCAGATCGTAAAGTCGCATAAAACGAGTGATCTCCAAAGTGATTTGCCCCAATAGTAGCAGATGAGGCAGGCAGGGTCAAACTCGAAGGGGTGTTTGAGACTTGGCAATGATCCGATTTACTGGTACATTTCATCTTCATACATATCCTGATTATCAGGGTTATATAATTACATCATGTTGGAGGTTTCATGGAAGCAGTTCATCACCAGTTGATCATCCTGGGCTCTGGACCGGCAGGATATACAGCTGCAATTTATGCTGCGCGGGCTAATCTCAACCCTGTAATCATCACCGGCTTGCAGCCGGGAGGTCAGCTTACCACCACAACCGGGGTTGACAACTGGCCTGGAGATCATGCTGGTGTCCAAGGACCCGAACTGATGGAGCGCATGAGGCTCCATGCGGAACGATTCAATACTCAGATGATCTATGACCAGATTAAGGGGGCAGATCTGCGTCAACGTCCGTTTGTATTGGAAGGGGATTCTTCGGTCTATACCTGTGATGCCTTGATTATCGCTACCGGAGCCTCGGCCAGGTATCTGGGGCTTGCGTCCGAGCAGGCCTTCAAAGGTAAGGGGGTTTCGGCCTGCGCAACCTGTGATGGCTTCTTCTACCGCGGCAAAGATGTGGCCGTGATCGGTGGCGGCAATACCGCCGTGGAAGAGGCGCTTTACCTGGCCAACATTGCTCGTCATGTAACAGTCGTGCATCGTCGTGATCAATTCCGCTCAGAAAAAATTCTGGCAGACCGGCTTATCGAAAAGTCCAAAACTGGTAACGTTACCATTGAGTGGTACCATACCCTGGACGAGGTGCTGGGCGATAGCGGCGGTGTCACCGGTATCCGCATTCGTCATTCCAGTGGTTCCACCAAGGAAATTCCAGTTCATGGCGTTTTCATTGCCATCGGTCATTCACCCAATACCGGGATTTTCGAGGGGCAACTGGATATGGAAAACGGCTATATACGAACACGCTGCAACCCCGAAGGCAATCTCACGGCAACAAATGTTGAGGGGGTCTTTGCTGCTGGTGACGTGCAGGACTATATCTATCGTCAAGCCATAACCTCCGCTGGCACCGGCTGCATGGCAGCCCTGGACGCCGAGCGCTATCTTGATGTGTACAAAAAATAGGAGGGCGCCACATGTCGGCGGAGCCTGATGATCTGGACAAGCTTCTCAGTGATGTCCGAAAAACCATCAAAGACAATCAGCAATTTTTGCAGGGACTTGTTGATGAAACCGTAGCTGCGGGTACTGATCCGGAGAGTGGTGAAGAGAATAGCGAAAGGGAAGATGGGGAGGCGTTCGAGGAGTTGTAGTCTTCTCTGTTGCACTCAACCCACTTGAAATGACGAAGAGCCATTTATTACAAGTTAATAGCTGCTGTTTTTGTAAATATATTAAAATGTTATGCTGTTTTGCCTTTTTACGAATGGATCAGTAATTGGGTTTTTACGCATTTGGAATAACTCCTTCAGTTTTTGCTCCGATATCTCTTTCGAGTCGCAGTTCCCTCAATCGGGCGTTGATTTCTCCTCCAAGGAGAATCACGAATGCGCTGGCGTACATCCAGACGAGGAGCGCTATGACCGCTCCTATGCTCCCGTAGGTCTTGTTATAGGATCCGAAATTATTCACATAAAATGAAAAGGCAAGCGTAACGGCGATCCATGCTCCCGTGGCCGTGACTACGCCGGGAATGGTCTCCCTCCATGACAGCCTTATCGCCGGCGCATAACGATAGAGTGCTGACAGGGCAGTCATCATAAGGAAGAAGATCACCGGCCATCGCAGAATGTTCCAGACAATGGTGAAGGCATTG
>JBAYZR010000235.1:0-5982 GCA_041672425.1 Pedobacter sp.
GTAGGTAACCCATTTGATCCACTGCTTCCGCCAGGTTGCCCACCTCGCCATCATGGAAATAGGGGGTGGTAAGGGTCACATTGCGCAGCATAGGTACCTTGAAGACATATTTATCATTTTCCAGGTTGGTGACCTTGAAGCGCCCAAGATCCTTGCTGTCAGCATAGTCATGGAACACCCCCATTTTCTGGAAGGTCATCCCCCCCAGGTTGGGGCCGCTATGGCACTGTACGCAGCCGACATTGATGAAGGTGCGCATCCCATACATTTCCTGCCCGGTGATGGCTTGTTTCTCCCCGTTAATGAACCGGTCGAAGCGGCCCCGGCTGATCAGCGTTCGTTCAAAGGCAGCAACCGCTTTGGCAAAGTTATCGAAAGTGACAGGGTCTTTCTCGCCGGGAAAGGCCTTTTTGAAATCAACGGGATACTGTTTTATGCCTTTCAGCCGATCGACCAGCGCTTTGGCATCGGGCATGCCCATTTCAATAGGATTGAGAGGGGGCCCCTGAGCCTGTACTTCCAGGGTGGCTGCGCGACCGTCCCAGAACTGCGCAATCTGGAAACCGGCATTCATGGTCGGTGGATCGTTACGGTCGCCAAATTTTCCTTCCGCGCCTTTGCCTGTCTTGAGATTGTCGGCGCCTGCGCCTTTGTTGTCAATGGGATGGCAAGAGTTGCAGGATTGGGTTTTGTTGATCGAAATGGCAGTCTCGAAATAGAGCTTCTTCCCTAGTGCAATCATGGCGGGAGTGTCCTGCTCACTACCCGGCATGGCCGCGGGAAGTTTGCCGAAAAGCGCATGCGCCTGCATCAGCAGGACACCATCCGGGGTGCCGGGCGCCGCTTTGATTGTGTGCGAGGCATCCATCTTGACCGCATTTTTTTGTGCCACGGCAGTGGAATCGGCAGAGGCCTGCGATATCAGATTACCCCCCATTTCGTAAATAAACAGTGCACTCAGCCCCGTTACCAAAACAACGGCGGCTCCTAGCTTCTTTCGCATAACAAATTCTCCTTTTTTTAACAGATAGTTGTGTTTAACATCGGCGCCAATACCTTACTAACCGGACACTGCTGTTACTTATTTCGTCCATGACCTCGATCCTCATCATTCTTGTGCCCTTGCCCATTGCCCTGATTCGGCTCCTGAGAGTCGTTCTTGCCCTTAGATCTTTGTAGCTGCTGCTTTATCACCTGCGGCGGCTGCGGGCGCGGAGCAGGCGGGACGACCTGCTGATGCGGCGCTGGGCGCTGGATATCCTGCTGTCTTGGACTTTTCACCGGCGGCGCTTCCTGCCTTCTCTGTTGCACAGGTGCAGGCGCTTTTGGTTCCGCCTGCTGTTGAAAGTGTCGGCGGACGACCTTATCACCACTATCCTGCGGTCTTTGTTCCTGGCCTTGCAAACCTGGTTCCTGTTTCCTCTTCTCTTGAGATGCAGGCTGCTGCCTCTGCTGTGGAGTTACTTGAGGTTTATTCTGTTGTGGAGCCGTCGGCTGCACGTGTGGGACAGGAGCAACGTGCTGCAGCGGCATTGAACGCTGAGGAGGCTGGGGCGCCGGAGACACTTCCTTTCTTCTCTGTTGCACAGGTGCAGGCGCATTTGGTCCCGCCTGCTGTTGAAAGTGCTGGCGGATTACCTTGTCGCGCGGCTGGTAACGGTAACTCTGGCTGCGTAGCGTATGCTGCTGCTCCACACGGGGATACCGATCTCCGTAATACCTGCGCTGATAGACAGGCAGCGGGGCGGGCGCTGGGGCAGAACTGTGCTTCCATCTGTCCCATCCCCTTCGTTGCTGCTCCCATCCATGACCCCAGTGCTGACCCCAACGTGGCGGCGAATTCGACTGCCACCCGCGAAAGTACATAGGAGGCTGCCGATAGTAGTGAACCGGGATACGCAGGACAAACAGCGGCACCACCTCCGGCTCCACAAACGACCAGGGGCCGTTGTACCAGGAGCTGGCATACCAGTTATCGTGCTGGTAAACCCAGTACATGCCATCGTAAAAGAAATAATTGGCATCCACCTCTGGAGCGTAGTAGACCGGATATCCCGGTACAGGGACGAGATGCGGGAACAACGGCAGGTTGATCCCGATGCTCACGTTTGGCAGCCCGATACCGATGCTCACCTGGGCTTTGGAAGAAGTCACCGGGCATATCAGCATCGACAGCACAATCAGTACGTATAATAATTTCTGCATGTGTTCCTCCAAGTTGGTTACTCATGATGTTTCTTATATTTTTTATAGTGCCTTTTATTATGGTGTTTGGCGGGTCTTTCTTTTTCAATATATATTCTGCGATCTCTTTCGACATAATACGGACGTCCTGTGTCGAACTGGATGTTTACCCCTGGAGGCGCCGGCAAATACCCATCCATGCGGACATTTACATTGGGCGGGGCGGGAAGACCTGGAGGAAAGGGAAAACCGGCGTTGGCCTCATTGAGGGCAAAAATGACAGTGAATGCCGTCATGACCAGCAGGGAAATAATCAAATTTTTTCGCATTACGATCCTTATTCAACGGTAGTTTTTGCGGGATTCTTCTCACCATTTGGGGGTAAGATGACCAGTATCAGCTAGATACTAGCAAATAGCCTGCCAATAAGCGAATTTAAACTGAAAGCAGTTTTACTCATAAATGACAGTATATTAGCTAGTTTAAAATAAACATTAGATGGTAAGGAATGATTCATTTGCCCTCAATATCTGGCGGAACCTCCAGATATTGAGGGCTGTTATTTGTGAGGAGAATATGATCGATGGGCTGGATTTTTATGTCAATTGTTCTCTTGCGTAGGGGCAACCCCATGTGGTTGCCCTGATTCGGGCGGCCAGACAGGGCCGCCAGACAAGGCCGCCACCAGGGCGGCTACCAGGGCGGCTACCAGGGCCGCCACACGGGGCCGCCCCTACAATATCATCACCCGAACAGCGCTTTTTCCACCAGGTCGCATATTATATGGATGATGGTGATATGCCCTTCCTGAATGCGGGGGGTATCGCTTGAGGGGATTATCAGAGCCAGGTCGCAGAACGCCTTGATGCTGCCGCCGTCCTTGCCGAGCAGGCCGATCGTGCGGCAGCCGCGCAACTTGGCCAGCTCCAGTGCTTTCCGCACGTTGGGGGAATTGCCGCTGGTAGAGATGCCGATCACCACGTCTCCGGCCATGGACAAAGCCTCGACCTGGCGGCTGAAGACGGCATCGAAGCCGTAATCATTACCTATGGCGGTCAGGATAGAGGTATCGGTGGAAAGCGCAATGGCTGGCAGCGCTGCCCGCTCCAGCTTGAAACGCCCCACGATCTCGGCTGCGAAATGCTGTGCATCAGCGGCTGAACCGCCGTTGCCCATTACCAGGAGTTTGCTGCCGTTTTTGAACCTGTCCACAAGCAGCGCGGCTGTTTCGGCAATCAGTGGCGACATCTCCTGTTCGATTGATGCGCATAGCGCCAGATGAGCCTGTAACTGTTCTTTCACGTCTTCGACCATGGTGTTCCCCTTTCGATTGGTTCAATGGCGGCAACCATCTCATGTAATGGAATTGCTGTATCCGCACCTGGAAATGCAATGCCCTCCATGCCCTGCACCGGGATAATGTCGGGAACAGCGGTCTGAAGTGCCGAGAACTGGCGCAATAGATCCCGTTGCGGCCTGAGCAGGGACAAGCGTATCGGTGTAATGCTCGTGTGCAGAGCATTCCAGCCCATGCGCCGGAAATCAGCGGCCTGACGACGGTGCAGCAGCAAGTTGAAGCGATGTCCCTGTCGTGCGCCTTTCAGTATGGTATCAATGATATTGGAAAGGGAGCAGGCATCGGTGTCGCTGCCGAAGTAGATACAGTAGTGACGCCCTGTGCCCCATCTCTCCAGGTAGCTGGCCCTGCTGGAGCGCAACTGCTGCTGTCTACGCTCATCCGATCCGAACACGGACTCTTTCCCGAATAGAACCCGTGTACGGGAGGTAACGCAGGTTTGGTATCCTCTGCTCCAGGCACGACGAATATAATCCTTCAGACACCATTCGCCACCATCCATACCTTCGTCAAACCCGCCGATCAGCATGTGCATCTCTCCCTTGAGCGCCAGGGCGGCAAAAGAGACGCCAAAGGTCTCCATCAGCGAACTGCCATCTGTGATTGAGGGAAGCCGGGGGGCGTTGCTGCCGCTGAAAAGCGGGGAGACAATGCCGGTCTGGGGGGGCTGGGCAGTGTTCAACAAGCCGGAAAGCCAGTCGCGGGTCACCTGTATGTGCGGACAAATGATGATGGCAAAGTCGCTATCCGATCTAGCAAGCCCGATATTGATCGCTGGGACCATGCCGACGTTTCGTTCGGATTTGATAAACAGCCCGCGTTCTGCAAGAGTCTCGGAAAATTCCTCCAGCATCAGTTCGGTCTCACGGCTGCTGGCGTTGTCTATGATGATCAGGCGTGCATCCGGGGAGTACTCGATGATCGCGGCCAGGCAGGCGCGGGTTTCAAAAGGGCTGTTCCAGACGGGAACGATTATATCGACAGTGGGAGTTTTCATATCAAACACAACAAACGCGAACAGGGATGGTCAGGATGAACAGGACCGGCAATATCCGGGGTCTCCTGATGATCCTGTTCATCCCTGTATAAAGGTTGATTTCGTAATTCTCCATGCCGTTTGTGGCTGACAAAATTACGAAGAGATCGACACGCGGCGAAGCAGGTCGAGTTCATCAAGTACCTTGCCGGAGCCGAGACAGACGCAATCCAATGGGTTTTCGGCGATAAGTACCGGCACCTTGGTTACCTCACGCAGCAGCATGTCCAGATTGCGCAGCAGGGCGCCGCCTCCAGCCAGGAAGATACCCTTGTCTACGATATCGGCCGCCAGTTCGGGCGGAGTCTTTTCCAGGCAGATACGGACTGTATCGACAATGGCGTTGACCGCCTCCTTGAGCGCCTCACGGATCTCATCCGAGTTGACCTCAATGGTCTTGGGGATGCCCGAAACCAGATCGCGCCCCTTGACCAGCTTTGTCAGCATTTCAGGGCCGGGATAGGCCTCACCGATATCGATCTTGATCGATTCGGCCATGCGTTCACCAATCTGCAGATTGTATTTCTTGCGGATGAATTGAACGATGGCTTCATCCATCTTGTCGCCCCCCATGCGGGTGGACTGGGCATACACTATGCCAGCCAGGGATATGACTGCCACCTCGGTGGTGCCGCCACCAATGTCAACGACCATATTGCCGGATGCTTCCGTGATGGGCAAACCAGCCCCGATGGCGGCCGCCATCGGCTCCTCAATCAGGTAAACTTCACGGGCGCCGGCCGACTCGGCGGATTCCTTGACAGCGCGTTTCTCGACCTGGGTGATGCCCGAGGGGACACAGATCACAATGCGCGGACGCACCAGGGTCTTGCGGTTGTGTACCTTGTGGATGAAGTAGCGCAGCATCTCCTCGGTGATATCAAAATCGGCGATGACGCCGTCTTTCATAGGGCGTATGGCAGTGATGGAACCAGGGGTGCGACCCAGCATCTGCTTGGCCTCCATACCGACCTTGAGTACCTTCTGCTGACCATTGGGCATCTTCTGCACAGCTACGACCGATGGTTCGCGCACCACGATTCCCTTGCCCTTCAGGTAGACCAAGGTGTTGGCGGTTCCCAAGTCAATGGCCAGGTCATTGGAAAACATACCAAACAGGTAATCGAATATTTTCAACATTTTTCTACGATCCTTTCAACAACTCTTTGAATGGTCAGGTGTGGATTTACAAAAGGGAAAAATATTAGCAGAGCAGGGAGTTAAATGCAATGGAGAATGTGGCGCTGGGTGTGCGACAAATTTATGGTGCCAACATTAGGCCGCTGCACGATGTTCCCAGAAGTCCTCCCAACGATTACTCAGCAGGCTGCATCGAAGGGCGATAATATTATTGGCTCCGCTGATTGTCCAGTGCATTCCTGATTGTTTCAACCTTTGAGCGACT
>JBAYZR010000236.1:0-5982 GCA_041672425.1 Pedobacter sp.
GGAAAAGACCTCGCCGGATTTGTAGGTCAGATGGCGGCGCAGGAAGCTGTCGGGATAGTCTGGCGCACCTTTAATGTTTGTCTCGCCGAAATAATACTTCTCACCAGTATCCAGTGCCAGTTCGACCGTGGCGGTTGAGGCGGATTTTTCGATACGGATTTCGTGCCGTAAAAATTCGGCATCCAGGTAACCAAGATCCTGGGCAGACGATTTGAGGGCTGCCTTGGCCTCTTCGTACCCTGGTTGCAGCAGCACGTCTCCCTTGTTCAGGGGAAACGTTGCCGCCAGCCTGGCCAGGCGCCTTTCCTCTCTGCCTGGCCCGACCACGGTCACCTTTACCTCACTCAGGCGCACCGGTTCTCCCGGTAGCACCTTGACCAGCAGGCGATAGGCTTCTCCGACCGTTTCGAGCGTAACCGTGACCAGGGCGTTGTAATAGCCGAATGGCTCCAGCGCGGTCCTGACTTTGTCATCAGCCTGCTTGGCGAAACGTTCGAGCCAGAGCCGGTCCACTGTTCCATCTCCTACCAATCCAGTAGGGAGAACGAGCGTACTTTGCACATTTTTCAGCGCATCACCCTCAATACCGCTAATAACGATCTCGACCAGTTCAGCGGCATGCAGAGGCAGAGCGAGGAAAAGCAACAGTAGCAGGCATGCAAAAGCGGCATGGATTGCTCCGCAGCGTGGTTTGGCAAAATTATATGAGTGCATTTATTTGGAATCTGGCATTCATGATAGTGGTCTTCAGAAGGAGATGATCGAATACAGACATGATCCTTAAGTAATAAATATGCCAGTATTATTTTCAAATGCAAGAGGCAGGATGAACTTCGCTGCGTTTCCGTTAGATATATTATGGGTCAATGGCGCTTCTAATATGAAGCGACCGTGAACTCAATAGCCCGTGGTTAACACCACGGGCTATGACATTTTGCCCCTTTGGGGCTTGAATCTTTAAACCCTGAAAGGGTAACAAGTTACAGCCCGTGGTGTCAACCACGGGGGGGGGGTCGTAAGGTTTTAGCCCTGAAAGGGCGATATGTTCTTTCTTCCTCAAGGTTTGTAGGGTTTGCACAGATTCATTGTGCGAACCGATCCGCGATGCGAACATTTTCCGTGCGCATGATAAGGCCATGCACACCCTACAAGGAATACCCCCCGTATCCCCGGAATAACCCCCCGTGGTTAACACCACGGGCTATGACATTTTGCCCCTTTGGGGCTTGAATCTTAAAACCCTGAAAGGGTAACAAATTACAGCCCGTGGTGTTAACCACGGGGGGGGGCGTAAGTTTTTAGCCCTGAAAGGGCGACATGTTCTTTTTTCCTCAAGGCTTGTAGGGTTTGCACAGATTCATCGTGCGAACCGGTCCGCGATGCGAACATTTTCCGTGCGCATGATAAGACCATGCACACCCTACAAGGAATACCCCCCGTATCCCCGGAATAACCCCCCGTCCGTCCCGTCCCCCCGTCCCCACCCACCCCATCAGAAACGCATCATCCGCAATATTCCGTGTTTCAGTCCGAAATAAAAAAATTACAAGAAAAGGTTTTCTTGAGCTAGGTGAGGATGTTTCAGTCCCCCCGAAGGGTCAAGTCCTGCCGTAATGATCTTTTTCTTTGTTGTGATGGATGCCAACATGGGTATTATTGACTAAAACCCCGAAAGGTCAATTTTGGCCGAATAATCTTATTATTTCACTTAGTTAAATTACACAGCCTCGACTATCTTGCCAGTGTAGATACGTGTATCAGACGTGCGACATTTCACCAATGCATTCCGTTATCCATGCGTTGAGGCTTTTACCTGTTTGCTGTGCGGCAATGTACGCTTTTCGGTGTAGATCGGGCGGGATTCGTAACATCAGTTTGCCGGTGAATGGCTTTTCCGGCGCATGACCGAGTTGGGTGCAGAAACTAAGATAGTCCTCAACAGATTCGTGAAAAGCCTTTCGAATCTCTTCAACGGTTGTCCCCTGAAAGGTAATGACATCACGTGTATTGATGACTTCACCGTGAAAAATTCCAGCTTCATCGTCAAATTCAACTTTTCCAGTATATCCTTTGTACTCCATCATGGCTTGATACCTCCGGCTTCCAGAAATCTCTTGATTGATACCACTGCGCCTTTGTCGGTCTCTTTTTGCGGGTGTGGGCGGTGAAAGGTTGCTTTGACACCATTGAGGAGAAACCGAATGCGTGACCCATTGCCCTCGTACCGTTCGGCGCCAAGTACTATTAAAAGCGCTTCAATGTCGCTCCAGTTGATGCCGGACTGTGTTGGTACGGCAAATATTGCCTGGAGTATTTTCCTATGTTTATTGTTCACAAGTAATTAGTATCATATTATGATACTACGGGTCAATAAAAAACAAGTCCCATGCTAACCACAAATTGCTTACAATTTTATTTCTGCATCTGCCCAACTTTTATGGATAAGTGATCGATCGATCCATTCATCCAGAAAACGTCCATTTCGCGGATCGGCGATTAACTGCGCGACCCGTCCGCTTCGTTATTGCCTCTGCATCATAACACCTCGAAACATCAGACGGTTTGTTCCCGCGAAACCCCCTCTGTTTCCGCATGTGCAACAGGTTTGCGGAATATTCACCGTCCTAAACGGCCTTTGAGTATACGTTAACCAGACACGATTCCCGGCCTTCCGTTTCAGTCCCCCGAAGGGTCAAGTCCTGCCGTAATGGTGTTATTTTTGAGAGATTAGGGGCTGGATATTACGGTGTTTCAGTCCCCCGAAGGGTCAAGTTCTGCCGTAATATTGTAACAAAAGATAGGAGAAATGAAACAAAAGAGTTTCAGTCCCCCGAAGGGTCAAGTCCTACCGTAATAATGGCCAGAAAATTCAACGAAAAAAGTTGGAATAGTGTGTTTCAGTCCCCCGAAGGGTCAAGTCCTACCGTAATCTTATCCTGCTTTTAACACTTGGGAATGGCGAAGAGATTTGGTTGGTTTCAGTCCCCCGAAGGGTCAAGTCCTACCGTAATAGGACGGCTTCAAAACCTTGGAGCTTCATGATTTTCTTGGTTTCAGTCCCCCGAAGGGTCAAGTCCTACCGTAATTTTGATAATACATCTATTGCATTGGAGCAGTTGATACTGTTTCAGTCCCCCGAAGGGTCAAGTCCTACCGTAATACCGCGAAGAGTTTGATATCGGTTAAATCGTTATTCACGTTTCAGTCCCCCGAAGGGTCAAGTCCTACCGTAATTTATGGCACGTGTATCAGAAAGAAAACTTGACCATCTTGACGTTTCAGTCCCCCGAAGGGTCAAGTCCTACCGTAATAATAGAGAGTTAGGATTAGAGGAAGCAATTACAGCGTTTCAGTCCCCCGAAGGGTCAAGTCCTACCGTAATTCAGTGCTTGGTAGCGACGGCGGTACCTTTTTAATTGAGTTTCAGTCCCCCGAAGGGTCAAGTCCTACCGTAATACATTGTCCTTACTATATATTTCCAATTATGACATTCAAAAACGTCTTGCCCTACACCCATCAGTCCCCCCACACACGGCTGTTTGCGGCTGTTCATCGGTTTTGTTCGCAAATCGTTCATTTGAAAACCCCAAAAACCTCTTGATATGAAGCCTCGTAAATGTAACTACCTGTTCCAACTTGATTTACCTCTCTAAAATTGTTCGCAAATGATTTTGCAGTTTCTTCAGAAAAACGATTTGCGAAGATTTGCTCCGCGAGGCTCCAAAGGCACATTGTAACTAGCTTAAATACTTGCATAATTTCAGGGGGTCATTCCAGACCTCAACAACATTTTCGCAAATGATTCTGATCGAATCCGGTTAACTGCCAATTTGCGATTCCTACTCAGCCCCATCCGGCGCCAGCTTTTTTAACTTCACCCATAACCACTTAATATTATTAGCATCACCTCCAGGATCAATTTTCGCAAATCATTTAGAACACCTTTACGGTTTCCGGAAGCGGCGCATACCAGCCCTGATGCTCCCGATTCTCCATACACTCCTTGCACAACGGATAGTATAAAACAGAGTCCTCACTCTTTTTCACCAGCGTGCCCAATTGCTTTTTGATGCTCTTCAACTCGGTATCGCTCAGGAAACATTCGAAGACGCTCTTGTTTACTCGTTTCCCGTTGCGCTCTTTGAGAATCTTCGCAATACGGTTCCGCTTCCGGTTATCCTCAATATCGTAAGCTATGACGATAAACCTTTTCATCACCATTTCCCGATGTATGGCGCATAACGGCTGCTTTCACCCAGCAGGTAATCCCCCACCGCCCGTGCCTGCCCCTTGATGACTTCGATCAACCGCTGTTCTTTCCCCCGGAAATTTTCTATCGTATTGATCCGCTCCAGCACGCCGGTGGCCAGCTTGTTTCGGCAATCGACGGAGAGTATATCATCTTCCCTGGTGAACTCCACCCCTTTGTTGATCATGGAAAAAACCACCCGGTCAACCGCTTGGGATCGAAACTCCTCGATCAGGTCAAAGATCAAAGTCGGCTTGCCGCTCTGCGGTTTGTGCAGATAGCTGATATAGGGCGACAAGCCGGAGCGGATCACCGCGTTCCATATCTTGCTGTAGAGAATCCCGTAACCGTAATTGAGCAGAGAATTGACCAGGTCGGTCGCCCCCTGCCGCTCCCGGCCATCAAAGACTATGACCCCGTCAAGCAGGATGGTGGCAAGCTGCCAGTATTCATTGGCCGCCCTTCCTTCGATGGAAAAGAGCTGTCCACGCAACGTCTCGTTATCCGCCGCGCTCAGTTCCTTGGCCTCCTCAGCCAATCCATCCATGGCGCTGACCTTGGTGTTGAACGCCGCGACAAACTCTGCATCAAACGATTTGCGGTATTTATGGTAATACTTCACCAGGTTTATCTGATTCTTGATCTTGCCATGGACAAAGGTCTTGGCCAAATGCGCCCCCCGGATATCCTCGACCGCCTTGAGTTGCGCCAGTTGCAGCGGCACATTCCCGGCCTGCAAGGGATAGAGACGGGCATATGGCATGCCGCCGTGCTCCATGAAATCGATCGGGATTTTTTTCTCCGCGCAAAAGGCGACGACATTGGAAGACAGGGTTACGCTCGGCGACGTAACGAAGATATGCTGCAAATTGTTGAGCGGCGCCTCGTGAACCACCACCCCTTTGTTCTTGATCACCACTCCTTTCCTGGTCTTGCCGATAAACGCCCCTGGCGTGGACACCACCAGTTCGAACCCCTCCGACTCCAGCTTCTGATATTCCAGTTTCCTCTTTTTGACCGGATCTTTCCCGCCCTGCTCCGGCTGGCCGGTTTCGGCTTTGGGCACTTTAATGATAATATCTTCTTCCTCAATGCTGTAATCACGACTCATCAACTTGATCCCGGTTTAATACCCGTGGTTAACACCACGGGCTATGACATTTTGCCCCTTTGGGGCTCGAATCTTAAAACCCTGAAAGGGTGACAAATTACAGCCCGTGGTGTTAACCACGGGGGTTTTGGTACGTAACGTTTTAGGCCTGAAAGGGCGACATGTTCTTTCTTCCTCAAGCAATCTCGACCAACCTCACTTTCATCCACCCCATTGGAAACGCATCATCCGCAATATTCCGTGTAGCAGTCCCCCGAAGGGTCAAATTGCTCTGTAAGCCTGGAGTTTGCGGACACCGTTACACTAGCGTTTCTGTTTCAGTCCCCCGAAGGGTCAAATTGCTCTGTAAGCATCGAAAAGTTTAGAGCAACAGGTGATTTTATTGATGTTTCAGTCCCCCGAAGGGTCAAATTGCTCTGTAAGCGAGCCATCCAGAACCTAAGCGCCCTGATTGCATGGGTTTCAGTCCCCCGAAGGGTCAAATTGCTCTGTAAGCATGGTGCGGCGGTGATGGTAGCGAATATTTTGGAGTTTCAGTCCCCCGAAGGGTCAAATTGCTCTGTAAGCCGGAGATACAGGCACTTTGTGTTCCGCCACCAGAGTTTCAGTCCCCCGAAGGGTC
>JBAYZR010000237.1:0-5917 GCA_041672425.1 Pedobacter sp.
TTTGAAAATTGACCCACCCCAGTTAGTAGTTTTAGTTATTAATCCTCGTTCTGATTCTCCAGCTTTCATTCCCGGTTTCGACTATCTCACAGTGATGGGTCACTCTGTCCAGAAGGGCTGTTGTCATCTTGTTGTCACCGAACACCTGCGGCCATTCACCGAAGGTCAGGTTGGTGGTAATGATCAACGATGTCCTCTCGTAAAGTTTCGAGATCAGATGGAACAGGAGTTGGCCGCCGCTCTTGGAGAACGGCAGGTAGCCCAGTTCATCAAGTATCACTAGGTCATGCCGTGCCAGGTTTTCCGCCAGTTTGCCACCTCTGTTGTCTAGCTTTTCCTGTTCCAGCTGGTTTACCAGATCAAGTACGTTGAAGAATCTGGCTTTACCACCGTTTCTGATGCTTTGTTTGGCTATAGCTATGGCCAAGTGCGTCTTGCCGGTACCGGTGCCGCCGACCATGATGACATTGGTGTGATCGATAAGAAAGCTGCCATCATAGATGTGTCTCACCTGCATCTCGTTGACCGGTGAGACCGTGAAGTCAAACCGGTCAAGATCCTTGTCCACCGGGAATTTTGCCAGGATCATGCGGTAACGGATGCTTCTGACTTGCCGCTCCACTAGCTTCGCTTCCAGAAGATCAGACAGGATCTTATCCGGTGTTGCCCTGCTCTTTATCCCTGCCGCCAGTATCTCGTCGAAGGTGGTCTTCATACCGTACAGGCCAAGAGTTCCAATTGCCTCCATCAGTCAAAGAAGAGGCAAAAGCTACCTTGGATGCAGCGAGAAAGATTTTAGAGAAGTTAGGGGTAACCCTACACGGGGAAAAGACGCGTATTGTGCATGTCCGACATGGATTTGAATTCCTTGGTTTCAAGATCAAGCGTGGAAGTCGGCCTTTGCATTTACCTGCCGACAAAATCAAGAGCGGAACTCGAAAAGGCACGTTGTACGCATACCCGAGGCAGAAGTCAGTCCAGCACTTCAAAGATCAGATTCGCAAGGGAACCCGCCGTAAAGCACCTGTAAGTACAAAGACGCTGATAGATCAGATCAACCCGGTCATTCGCGGATGGGGGAATCATTATGCAAAAGCCCACGTACGCAAGCTTTTTAATCAGCTCGATCGTTGGATTGTGCTTCGCATCTGGTCGCACAAGTACAAACGATGGCGGTGCTGCGGCTGGAAGAGACTACCGTCAGCTAAACTGTATGGAGAGTTGAAACTTGTCAACCTTGTCGCACTGATACCTTCTCTTAGACTGCGTAAACAACGCGCCTCTGTGAAAGCTGGATGCGGGAAGGAGCAGCCGACAAGGCTGCAATCCAGCTGGTGAAAGTCCAGCCGTGCCAATTGCCCATGTCGGGCACGTAGCGATGCCACATCCCGGAAAGGGTAACCTGACGGGCTATGCGTGGTGTAAAAGGCCTGGCCGCCCAGTAGTGAATACTGCGGTGGGTGCGACCTGGAGGCCTAGCGAGTGTGGGAGCCTGAAGATGATCGAATGACTGCAGCCTCGAAAAACGGTTCCCTATTGAAGTCGCATAATAGGGGTTTTCCTGTGCGCCGAACGTGTTTCCCGTGACGTGAGGTCGGCGTCCTTCGTGAAGTAGTGGGCACGAGCAACGGAGGAGCACAGCGGGGTATTGGTCCAAGCGCCTACACAAGGATTGCAGAGATAATGTCGGGAAGGGCCAACTTTCAGCAGGGATTCGCCACAACCTGCAAAGACTCTCGGCACAAGGGAAAACTGAGGCCGAGAGAGGATTTTGGTCTGGCGCATGAGTTCGTAGTAGCTATGACGGAAGGGTAATGCCTTCTCATGTGGCCCTGTGATGCCACACTGCAAGGGGTAACGCCCTGAGCGGGCGAAGGGACTCTCGGTAAATGGCGGGCATATTCAGGTACATTGTCCGGTCTCAGAACCGGAGAGCAATAATATCCCCAGAATATGTCGAGCGAGCGATATAACCGTTGAATCAAGGGGAGGATGTGGGCGAACGCTTAATCTTCGGATTGGATGGGAAGGTTCACTCGGGAAAGCCATTGCTGCCAACCGGAATCGGGAAATCCGACTTTCCGGGATGAGAGGGGGGCTTGCGGAAACGTGATGCATGGTCTGGCGTCTCTTTGCCACGAAGCTGGAAACGGTGGAAACAATGGAAGATGTTGCCCTAAACATGCGCGCACCGTATTTCTACCCGACAACTGCACGTCCGGTTTGATGAGGGGGGGGCAGGGTGAAACCTGTTCCCTACTCTACCGCTGTCTGTTTCTGGGTGTGGCTGTAACGGATGGAGAATGAACATGTTTGAATTCGGCACATTACACCCTCGGGAAAGATAAATCATTTCCTATAGGTAACCCCCCGGCTGTGCCGGGGGATACTTACTGGATGTTGTTCTTTTTCATGGTAAATTCTCCTGGAAGGTAGATACCATGAGATTTCACCACACTTGTATCAGTTCTATAACTATTCAGAATTAAAGATATCTTATAAGCTGATTACTTCCCCGCTGCCTTGACCATCAACTCACTTACCAACCGGGTAAATCTTAAAGGATCCTTGATGGGTGACCCCTCGGTTAAAATAGCCTGATCGTAGAGCAGGTCTGCGTAATCAGCCAGGGCAGGGGCGGCCTTGTTCTGCGTATGGATATCAGCCATCGCCTTAAGTATGGCATGATCGGGGTTGAGCTCCAGAACGCGTTTTGACTCGGGCACAGGTTGGTTAAGCGCCTTCATGATACGCTCCATATTGGCGTTCATTCCGTACTCTTCAGCAACCAGGCAGCAGGCGCTATCGGTCAAACGGTTTGAGAAGCGCACCTCTTTGACCTTGTCCTTCAGTCGCTCTGTCAGGAACGAAATCAGATCAGAGAACTCCTTCTGTGCCTCTTCCCGTTTCTTTTCCTTCTCTTTCTTTTCCTCTTCAGTGTCGATACTGATATCGCCCCGGTCGACTGCCTTCAGAGATTTTCCATCGTATTCAGTCAGGGATTGGACGACCCATTCATCTACCGGGTCGGTAAGAAACAACACCTCGAACCCCTTGGCCCGAAAGGCCTCCAGGTGAGGTGATTGCTCCAATGCATCGCGGCTGTTTCCGGTAATGAAATAGATCTCCTTCTGGGCTTCGGGCATCCTGGCAACGTACTCCTTCAACGATACAAAGGAGCCCGCTTCGGTGGAGGTGCTCTCGAACATCACCAACTCCTGTAGTTTGTCCTTATTGGCATAATCGAAGTGTATCCCTTCCTTAATGACCTGGCCAAACTCCTTCCAAAACTTCACGTACTCATCAAATGTTTTATCCTTAATATCCGAGAGTGTCGTCAGTATTTTACTGACCAAACCCTTCTGGATTCGCTTGACCTGCACATCTTCCTGAAGAATTTCACGGGAGACGTTGAGGGGCAGATCGGATGAATCAACCACTCCCTTGACAAAGCGCAGATAATCAGGGATCAGCTCCTCGCACTTGTCGGTGATAAAGACCCGCTTGACGTACAATTGCAGACCTTTCTTACGATCAGCCATGAACATGTCAAAGGGTTTTTTTGCTGGCAGATAGATCAGGGCCTTGAACTCACTGGTTCCCTCTGCAGAAAAATGGATGGTTCGGAAAGGAGCTTCAAAGTCATGGGAGATGTGCTTGTAAAACTCGTTGTATTCATCTTCAGTCACGTCACTTTTGGCTCGTGCCCAGATAGCCTTCATAGAGTTGAGGGTCTGCTCCTCAATGGTTTCGATGGTGCCGACGTCTTCGATCTCCTTACCATCCACCCCCTTGGGCGCCTCACTGCGGGTAATATCCATCACCACAGGATACTGGATATAATCCGAGTATTTCTTGACAATGGAACGGATCTTCCACTCATCGAGGTATTCCTTGAACTCTTCTTTCAGATGAAGGGTAATCTCGGTGCCGCGCTGCTCACGGTTGCACTCTTCAATAGTGTATGAACCGTCACCGGTGGATTCCCAGCAACATCCGGCTTCCATGGAACCAGCTGTGCGAGTGTACAGGGTAACCTTGTCGGCAACCATGAACGACGCATAGAATCCAACACCAAACTGGCCGATCAGTTCCGGGTTATCGCTAGTGGCCTGGGCCTGTTCCTTGAGTGACTGCATGAAGGCCTTGGTGCCGGAACGGGCAATGGTGCCGATGTTTTCCTCTACCTCGGCCATGTTCATGCCGATGCCGTTATCACAGATGGTCAAGGTGCCGGTGTCCTTGTTGGGGATGATTTTGATCTTCCAGTCACTGTTGCCTTCCAGGATGGTTTCGTTGGAGTGGGCCTCGAAGCGAACCTTATCGATGGCATCGGAAGCGTTTGAAATCAGTTCTCGGAGAAAGATATCGCGGTTTGAGTAAAGCGAGTGGATCACCAGGTCGAGGAGCTGCTTTACCTCGGTCTGAAATTGTTTGGTGGCTTTGGACATTATTGCGTGTCTCCTTTTTGGATGGAATTTGTTTTCATAAGATAATCATGGAAGGGTGATTATTCAAGGGGGTAGGGTCAAAATGTGTTTTGCTATAAAGACAATGACATTAGACGCTTGCACTAGCACATAAAAATGATACTATTCTTGTATAGTTGGAGTACAATTACATTAAATCAAATCAAATCAAGGAGGTTCATTATGTGCGACAAGGATAAGGATAATGATATTGCAGTTTCAGCAATGCTTATGGTAGCAGGGGGAATACTTGGCGCAGGAATAGCACTTTTACTTGCTCCCAAATCCGGTCAGCGGACACGCCGGGATATTATGCGAACTGCCAAAAAGGTAAAGTCGCGTGCTGAAGAAGCGGTGGATGATCTGTCGGTAAATATCAATGACCTGGTGGAGAGTATCGGCGACAAGACCGACGATCTTCTTGACAAGGGTAAGGATATCGCTGGCAGCGCCCGCAAAGACCTGATCCGGCTGATTGAGGAGGGTGCATCCCGGCTGGAGAAATTCAGAACCAAGCTGAGCAGGATGTAATTATTGGATTTGCACAGGCAATGGGGTAGTCGGCAATAGTATTTGGTAAACCATCATTATTAGAATACCCCTGTCCGTACGCAGTAACAGTTGACTTTCTAACGGGTTTAAGTCATAGCCCGTGGTGTTAACCACGGGCTATGAAACCGGATGATTTGTTGCGGTTTGGTATGGCACACCTGTATTTGTCGCACACCTGTTTCGTTTCCGTTATTTTGAAGGTTCATGATTCATTTTGATAGGAACATAGTTGCAGAACGGCTCCTCTTCCATGTAATCGCCATAAACCGCATCCGCTCTGGCGCGGCAACCTCCGCAGACGTTAAGGTATTCGCATTGACCACATTTGCCTTTGTATGCCTTAAAATCCCTAAGATTGCGAAATATTTCCGAATTTTCCCAGATCTCGCGAAAAGGCGTTACCTTCACGTTACCAGCTGTGCGATGAAAATATGAGCAGGGCTTAACGTTGCCAAAACAGTCTATCAGGCAAATGGTCTGGGCGGCAATACATCCTTTGCCACCGCCGGTGGAGAAGGTCAGAGAGCGACGTTCAAACTTGACCCCTTCAGCTTTGGCCTTCTGAGGAACGATCCGGTAGTAATGCGGGGCACAGGTAGGCCGCATAAGGATGTCATCCTCCAATTTCTCCTGCTGATAGTGCCAGTCCAGTATTTCCTCATAGTCCTCTTTGGAGATCAACTCACTCATGATCTCCTCACCGCGACCAGTGGGTACAATCATGAACATGTACCAGGCTGTGGCGCCCAGGCCTTTTGCTGTTTTGAATGTTTCGGCGATATCGTGCTGATTGCGCTTGGTGAAGGATGAGTTTATCAAAAATTTCTGACCATTGCGCCGGAATATCTCCGCCGCCCGGACAACGCCATCAAATGATCCGGGACACTGCCGGAAGT
>JBAYZR010000238.1:0-5875 GCA_041672425.1 Pedobacter sp.
AGGGCGCTGATGAACGGCGGTGACGTAATCCTGGCAGACGAGCCGACCGGTGCGCTGGACAGCAAAAGCGGTCAGGAGATGATGACCGTACTCCACGAGTTGCACGCCCGTGGACACACGATCATTCTAGTTACCCACGACATGCAGCTTGCCAACCACGCCGAGCGGATAATTGAGATCAGCGATGGCGAGATTATCCAGGATCAACGGAATCCAGATGCACCTGCGATTGAAAAGAGGGAGCTACCGAAAAAAGAATCTGTTGAGAAGCCGACAAACTATATTCAGGCCAACTGGGGGCGTTTCGCCGAGGCGTTCAAGATGGCCCTAATCGCCTTGTCCTCCCATCGTATGCGGACACTGCTGACCATGCTCGGCATAATCATCGGCATCACATCAGTGGTATCAGTGGTGGCACTTGGTCAAGGAGCACGGCAGAAGGTTATCAACGATATTAGTTCCATGGGAACGAATGTTATCGATATAAATCCCGGTAAGGATTGGGGAGATGAGGATGCTGCCAGTATCCAGACGCTAGTCCCTTCAGACCTGGAGGTACTAAAATCGCAGGTCTACGTTGACAGCGCTACTCCTGCAACTGGTGGAACCCAAGTACTCCGGTATCGTAACATAACTGCTAATGCATCAGTAAGTGGTGTGGGTGAACAATATTTTCGTGTTAAGGGACACGAAATCTCACAAGGAGCATTATTCAACAGTGGTGACGTGGCTCGACAGGCACAGGTGGTGGTAATCGATCAGAATACCAGCAAGAAGTTCTTTGCCAAGGAGAGCCCGATCGGCCAAATTCTCTTTCTCGGTGAGCTTCCCTGTCGAGTCATTGGCGTAACCAAAGAGAAGGAAGGGCCATTCGGCGACAGCCAAAACCTTCAGGTGTGGATTCCATACAGTGCAGCGTTGAGCAGACTTCTGGGGCAACAGCATTTCAATTCCATAACAGTCCGGGTTATGGAAGGTACATCTAATCAGATCGCTGAACAAAGCATTATCAACCTTCTCAAGCAAAGGCACGGTCGCAAGGATTTTT
Organism: Pedobacter sp.; assembly: GCA_041672425.1. Taxonomy (GTDB): domain Bacteria; phylum Desulfobacterota; class Desulfuromonadia; order Geobacterales; family Pseudopelobacteraceae; genus JACPFJ01. The sequence continues at coordinate 1,049 of JBAYZR010000238.1, forward strand.
TTACCAATAGCAGTGACAGCATCATGAAAACTGTGAACAAAACAACAGCAACACTGACTTTGCTCATCTCGGCTATCGCCGTAATTTCGCTTGTGGTAGGTGGTATCGGCGTTATGAATATTATGCTGGTTTCGGTAACTGAGCGGACTCACGAGATAGGCATCAGAATGGCAGTTGGAGCCCGTCAGGAAGATATTATGCAGCAGTTCCTGATTGAATCGGTTCTGGTATGCCTGATTGGTGGGATGATCGGTATCATCCTCTCCTATTGTGTCGGGTTGATCTTTTCTCTGTTCGTATCAAGCTTTGCTATGAAGTTTTCATTTATCTCAATTTTATCCGCGTTCCTTTGTTCAACCATTATCGGTGTTGTGTTTGGTTTCATACCGGCGCGAAATGCGGCGCGCTTAGATCCAATTGAAGCACTTGCCAGGGAGTAACTGCACTATGAATCGATTATTAAGACATAACTTATTGCAGATGGCTGCAATCCTGATTGCGGCGCCTCTTTTATTAACCGGCTGCAGTGGACTTCTCCCCCGCAGCCAGTACACCCGGCCAGAAGTTGCCGTACCTGATAAGTGGAACGGTGGAAATGTCACCGGTACTACAGTTGCTACAAGACGAAAGTGGTGGCAGGACTTCAACGACCCGACCCTGAACGAACTTATCGAACGAGCTCTCAAGTCCAACAACAATCTGGCAGCCGCCGCCATCAAAGTACGTCGTGCACAACTTAATGCCAGGCTGACAAATACGAATATAACCCCATCGGTAAGCGTTGGCGCCAATAGTGGTATAAACCGAGACTTGAAGAACCACGTTGATACTAAATCAAATAGTGTCACTGGGACGGTAAGTTATGAACTGGATCTGTGGGGCAGGCTTGCGAGCGCACGTGACGCGAGCCGTTGGGAAGCAGATGCAACCGAAGCGGATCGGCAAAGTACCTCACTGGCCTTGATCGGTACAGTTGCCTCAAATTACTGGCAGATTGCCTACTTGAACGAGCGGATAAGTACTGTTGAAGCCAGCATTTCCTACGCGGAAAAGATACTGGAATTGGTGGAAGTGAAATACAGTACCGGTGCTGTGTCTGCTCTAGATAAGTTTCAGGCTCAGCAAACACTCTCCGCCCAGCGAGCCCAACTGACACAACTGCTTCAATCACGTACTGAGTCGCGTAATTCCTTGGCGATACTATTTGATCAATCTCCGGAGAACACCGTATCTGAACTTAAAAAACTACCGGACGGTCAACTACCTGCTGTTAACGCCGGGATTCCCGCAAGCCTACTGGGACAACGCCCTGATCTGCAGGCAGCGGAACAGAGGCTAAGGAAATATCTGGCAAATGTTGACAGTACTCGTGCCAGTTACTATCCAACGTTCTCTCTCACCGGAACGCTTGGCAGCAGCAGTACCAGTTTGTTGCAAGTGCTGCAAAATCCTTATGCTGCATTGGGAGCCGGATTGACACTACCGTTTCTCCAGTGGAATACCATGAAGTTGAACGTGGAGATTTCGAAAACAGATTATGAGGAGGCGGTGGTCAACTTTCGGCAGACACTCTATTCAGCTCTGAGTGATGTAGAAAATGCATTGTCTGCACGTACCAATTATGCAGAAGAGGGCAAGCAACTGGAAGATTCGTTGACATTAGCCAAAAAGGCAGAAGAGTTGGCTGAGGTTCGGTATCGTTATGGATCAACTGCGTTACAGTCGTGGCTTGATGCGCAGGAAAGCCGACGCAATGCTGAAAGGGCACTTGCCGTAATCCGACTGAGTAAGCTCAAAAATTGTATGACGTTGTATCAGGCGATTGGTGGTTCCATGTCTGCGACAGCTGTCGTCGCGAAATAGGATCAATTACGGAGCGCGGTGTACCAGCGGTGTCCTAAATAGATCGATTAATAAAAACTCAACCTATATTTCGCACTTTTTGACCGACTAATATGGGTATTGGAGGTAGCTATGGAAACTAAAGATTGGGCAACGCTTCAGGAGGAGCTGTTAAAAGCGCAGATTGAAGTCATACGCAACTATCTGCGAAACGTTGATTCGGGAGGTAGCGAGAAACTTCCTGCACTGAATAAAAGCAGATCTCACTTGAGTATTATTAGAGACGTACTCATTGCGGCTAAATCTTCACTACATGTATCCGAAATTATCCAGCAGGCACATGAACAATATGGAGTTACCCTGGATCGGGAGTCAGTTGTTTCGGCCCTGACCAAAAAAATAAAAAAAGGGGTGACATTTATCCGGACCGGTCCGAATACATTCGGACTCAAAGAGACCTGACGAATGTCGGCCCCGGGTCATATTGACAGCTTTTCCGTTACCCATCTGCCCATCGTGAAAGAATATGCTCGCCGCATAGGACTTGTGTAAATAATTGATGTGGCACTTTCCTGCGGTATGCGTGCATGCCCCGGGAAGATTGTCCTTGGCCTTATCATGAATGTCCTGTGTGGTAGGTCGCCGATCTACCGTGTAGAAGAGTTTTTTCAAATGCGGGATGTGCCACTTCTTCTCGGAGAGGATATGGCGGCGGAGATGCTTAACGATGACGCCATCGGTCGTGTTTTGGATCGAGTTTACGACTACGGATACATGGAAACTGTTTTCTGAAGTTTGTATCCAGGCTTTTCATAACTTCAATGTGGATTGTTCGATCATTCACGAGGACACAACATCTGTAAACTTATGGGGTGAATATCTACCGCGATCTGACGATCCCATGCGCATCACAACATATGGCTTCAGCAAGGACAAGCGACCAGACCTCAAGCAGTTTGTCTTGTCTCTTCTGGAAAGATGCCGTAGGGGTCGGAAGATGCCGTAGGGGTCGGAAGATGCCGTAGGGGTCGGATGCCGTAGGGGTCGCGTCTCAACTCTTTCCCTTGTCAGGAGTTGAGACGCGACCCCTCATCTTCCCGTTGTCAGGAGTTGAGACGCGACCCCTTATCTTCCCCCAATTTCTGATGCGCTATGCCTCCCTTTTTGAACAGGGTAATGGATTGCGGTTGACAGTGTACCCAAAAAAGGTACAATAAGCGTATGCTATGGACCGTAACTTATAGTCGATACGCCGAGAAGCAAAGGGGCAAGCTGCCCGAGCGAGTCAGAGCCATACTCGATGCGCTTGTCATCGAAATCACGGTGTCCGGCCCGGTTCGCCGTCTATGGAAAAACTATTCGGTACTGTCGAACGGAGACCATCATTGTCACCTGAAGAAAGGACATCCTACCTACGTTGCAGTGTGGGAGGTTACCGACAAAGTAGTCAAGTTGGTGGAGGTGAAGTATGTTGGCACACACGAAAAAGCCCCTTACTGAAAGCATCAAATTCTATGGATCACCCCAGGCGATCAGCAAACTCCGCAAGCTTGCACACACCGCCGGTGCGGTAGAGTCCCCCGCAGATTCCATCCCGGCTGAAGAAGTATCACCTGAGATGGTAACCAACCCGCAGGGGGTGTATCTGAAAGGCCTCCGCTACCGGGAAGAACTGACCCAGGTTCAGCTTGCAAAACTCACGGGGATATCGCGCCGTCATATTAGTGAAATGGAAAATAACAAACGGTCTATTGGCAAGGCATCCGCTAGGAAACTAGCGGATGTTCTCCATGCTGATTACCGGGTTTTCTTGTAGACTGAGCGGCCTCTACCATAGAGAAACCAAGAGGGACATTCTATTTATCTATTGTGTGAATTAGAAAAATAAATAACAGCGTCCCCCCGGACTCTCTTACTGTATTTTTTGATGATCTGGGACGTTGTCCCCTTTGGGGTACGCGCTGACCTGATAACAGGGCTAACTTTTTGATTTTTTGCCCTTGACAAAACCTCTGCACATACTGAGATGTCCAGGATTTTCGGTTAATTTCCAGCCGGCCACTTCATCAAAACCTGCCGCACGAACCATCTGTATGAGACAGGCCAAGGTCGGTACCCACCAGTTTGAATTATTGTTACCATATTGATTTTCCGGGTAAAACTCCATAACCACATTATTTCCAAAACCCTGACCAAACCCTCCCCGATACGGGCTATAATCATCCAGAATGGCAGATTCTACATAGATTTCATCACGGCACACCGACGAAAGCTTATCCAGTGCAAGCAGCGGGTGCCGAAGATGATAGAGTGTGCCGAAGAAGAAAACAGTGTCGAAAACCCCGTATTTCTCCACGCTCAGCTCATAGACCGACATATCAATACGAGGGCACCGGGAGATGGCATATCCCAGTGCATCTCTACAGAAATCAAAGTTTTTCCAGGCCGTTCTCTGAGATGGATCAAGGGTTCCCAGATAGTCTGAAAAATCGTCTATGGCCACAACTTGTGCAGCACCCCGCTTAAGCGCCTCGAAAGTCCAATATCCATCCCAAGCGCCAACGTCCAGCACACGCCTGTCATACAAAGATGGCGGGATACCGTAGGCAGTTGCATTGAGCGGAGCCCAACCTGGTGTAACAATACCGTATGGCAGCTCGATTTTATGATACCAGAATGGGAACTTACCCACGTCCCGCTGTAGTGTTTCCTTATCAATCATAATTATTCTCCTTTGTTTTGCTTTTTGAACCCTGTAACCCCAAGGATGCTGCTCCAATTAGCAAGCAGCGTCCCCTTAGCCTTCCACGACCCTACTGATGAGGGAGGGCAGGGTAAAACCTGTTCTCTACTCTACCCCCGGACTTTACCCTACAAGCTACAGATAGCGGCAGTTGCTTGACAACTTAACAACGTCCCCTTAGCCCTTCCCTTGTCAGGAGTTGAGACGCGACCCCTCATCTTCCCCGCTTAGCCCTTCCCTTG